>CACVKW010000182.1 GCA_902749685.1 Olavius sp. associated proteobacterium Delta 1
CAGTATCCAGAAACCAGAATCCAGGATCAGTCAATACTTTCAATGGTCTTCATATCAGCAGCTAAGTTGGATTTCAAAATTTTATGCAACTATAGGGTTTACGTTACTTACCATACCAGTTGATAATTTTCCCATTTTTAGATGGAAATTGACATTCAATGGGTGGTTCCGGAGACGACCAGCCGTGTGGCCAAAATAGACAATGAACGACTTCTTTATTTGCCTGCGTGAATGCTTTCTCGGCTTTATATTTTCCGCCCCAGATATCCCTTACAAGAATATTCCGCCTGAAGCTTCCAATCTCTGCCCATTTAACCAGCGCGCATCCTCCGAGCACAAAAACGCAATCACGCCACCGATATCATCAGGGACACCGACCCGACCCAGTGCAGTTTGGGAGGCAATCATTTCTTTTACCTGGGGGTTGGCATCAAAAGCAGGCTTGGTAAAGTCGGTTTCAATGGCACCGGGTGCAACCAGGTTGGCGGTGATGCCTCTGGCCCCCAGCTCTTTGGCGATGTAGCGCGTAAATGTTTCAATGGCACCTTTCATCGAGGCGTAGGCACTGTAGCCGGGCAGGGTAAAGCGTGACAGCCCGGAAGAGATGTTAACGATGCGTCCGTTGTCATTCATAAGGGGAATCGCCTTTTGCGTCAGAAAATAAACGCCCTTGAAGTGAACATTAAACAACCGGTCAAAAACCTCCTCGGTCGTCTGCTCAATGGTTGCACGGCCCCCAATACCGGCATTGTTGATCAGATAATCAAATTTGTCTCTGCCCCACGTATCCTTCAATGTATTGGATACCCGGCTAATAAATCCGTCAAAAGTCTTAAAGTCCCCGACATCCAATTGAAGGGCGACCGCCCGTCGATCATGCGCTTTGATCTCAGAGACCACGGAATCTGCCTCTTCTTTGCGACTGTGATAGGTAATGATAGAATCTGCGCCATAACCGGCCAGACGCAATGCGATATTCTTACCCAGTCCCCGGCTCCCACCGGTTACCAGGGCAATTTTTTGATCAAATTTCATAATAACTCCTTTATTTTCGAATCCTTTTATTAATGATTGCTTATGTAGGCCGCTATAATTTATATTGGGGTAACCATGATCGAGCCGACAACCATGACAACCGACAAAAAATGTGAATTCAGCAGTAGTACATTTGTGATTTTTCTCTCCTTGGAATAAATTGTGAACACAACTAATTTAAATATTAAGGTTTCAAATAGATATCGCAAGTTTCGGTTTTTTTTCCGGTCCTTGAATTTCGTTTTTTTACCCTCTGGCTAATATCTGTTTTATGCAAAATCGACCCAAATAAATAAAGTTCACAGAGACCATCGTCCTGCTTGGCAATGTGTATTTGAGGATCAGACGCTAAGTTTTGGGCTGTGATATGATGTTCACGCCTTGTTTGCCAGCGAATCAACTTTTTTTACATACCCCTTGATGTCGCACTTGCGTTCCAAACCGGAAGCGGCCATCTAGCGTACCTTGCCCAATATCGGCCGCTCAAACCCGGCACGGTCATGCACGCCGTAGACCCAGGCCACGCCGGTATAAGAGTTGGGGTCCCGCCCGTCCAGGAAATATTTGTTGTTAATGGCCAGTTCCCGGCGTATGATCAATTCTTCCAGAAATGAATCCTTGGCGGCTTGCAGACCACTATTTGACAATCACCCAGTCAACATCATACGGAACATATTTATGACCACCATTTTAATTGGAAGGAAATCAGCCTTCAATTGCCATAGAAAATTCAGATAGTACCAGCCGGTCTTGCCGCCGATATCGAGGGTTTCACCAACGGTTTCTTCGTCCTCAAGGCAGCCCATCAGATAGTCAATTACATCGCGGATGGCAATCGGTTGATTTAGTGACTCAACCCAGCGCGGCGTGGCCATGGCCGGCCTCCCAATTTATCAAGGGATCTGCCCATGGCCCGCACCAGGTATCCGGCATCGAGCAATGCCGGGATTAATCTGCCGCTGACATACCCTGTGGCACCGGTCACCGGACTGGGAAATGATTTGATAGACACGGTTTGTCGTTCCTGCTTTGAGGTGGTTTAGTTGTAGTTCCGGGCCTGGTAGGACCGGATTTTATTTATCCCCATGGTAAATCCGTATTTAATTCTCAGAACTAAAATTTTGATATTTAATTCAATCAGCCAATCAAGATATTCGGTAAAGTATGCATATCAGCAGGGATTGAACAATACATTTACTTTCCGTTCCCGACAAGCGGTAGTTCTTTGTCTACCTTAAAAAAAACAAGTAACCTGTCTTCACCTTTTCCATAGGCATGAATGAATCAAAATTTAAAATGGCAAAGGCAGAACCCTGTGTGGATTCTGCCTTGTGTGGTATCAAGTTATATCACTTTTTAAGTACGAGCACTTTCGCAGCTTTGGCTATCCCGCGACATCGATTCCGGGATCACACCCCAGATGCGGGTCTTTGTTTTCACACTCAAAGTTTTTCTCACGTGAGTCGACGTGTCCTTCTTCTCTTTCTTCTTCGGTTTCAATGTGGCTATCTGTATCGGCCATGATAAGACCTCCTTGGGGATTTAGTTTAAAACTTCTTAGTAGAGAAGATACTCACTGCGTCGAAAAGGTCAAGAAGGATGATGGTCGATTTTATCTCATTAATTTTCACGCTAAGGGCGAGCGGGAGGCTTGTATCGGGTGGTCAAAAATATTTGAACATACCCACCCGATCTTCTTCCGCGGGCTGTTCCGGTCCCCTGACACTGTAGAAGAAGACAAAGACCCACGCCGGCCACAGCTGAATGAACAGCCGCCTGAGCGAAGAATCGATTTGCCATCTCAAATCATAGGTTGTAATCACATAAGCAAATGTATAACCGCACAGCATCAGGAGCAGCAATAGGACATGGGATAATAGGTGTTTTTTTACCTTGCCGGATCGGTCAAGGCCGGAAAATAAAAAATACGCGGCCATCAGGATAACGATCTTGTCGTTAAAAAAATAAACTTTTTTAAGAATCTCGCTAATGACGATGATATAACGGTCCAGGTCCAAAAGATGGACAACTGAATTCTTTAAGTTGTAGATATTGACCAGATCGTTGCGGGGTGCAAAGTTTAGCTTAAAATAAATCAGCGTTCCCATGACCGGCAGCGTGCCCAGGAGAAAATAATAAAATTCTTTGATCAAATTAGACCAATCGTTTTTGCCTATCTGACCGATAAAGCGAACCAGAATGACCAGTACGAAAAACACCAAACCTTCATTTTTGGTCCAGGCAGCACATGAGGCCGTAAATCCGGCTAAAACTATCGTTTGCATAGAAATTACCGGAAAACGATCTTTGAGGGCCAACAACGCGATGGTGCTCAAGATAAAGAAAGCCAACGGGACATCGCCGTATTGATCGGTCCCCAGATGCAGGAATTGGGTGGATACAAGCATCAACAGGACGGCCAGATAACCCTGATTTCGGTTTCGCAGCAATGCCAGCGATGCGTACAACACAAGATAGGTTCCAAAAGTAAAAATGCCGGCGATCATGATCGGAATCGCGACATGATCACTGCCGATTATCTGCCAGCCACGGTAGACGGAGCCGGTAATTAAAAGCGGATAATCCGGGGCATGACCCTGGTCATCGATGAGTTCACCTTTGGAAGCGACTGGCGTGTAAAAGGCATGTTGCCATTGGTCACCACCTCTAAACATCCACCGCGCACGATAATTCCAGACAATCCGCGTGTCAACCGTACCGTGGGGATCCTCGATAAATGTTTTCAGCCCGAAAGAACCCGCAGAAATAAGCAGCAAAATGATTACAAGTTTTTTTAACCATTTGATCGGAACGTCATGCGCCGGACCATCGGGTGTCAATTCGTTTTGGCTGCCGGACTTAATATTTTGAAAGCGATAAAAGGCAACAATGGTCAGGAGGATTGCGCTGCCGACTTCAAAAACGTGATAAGCCGCGTCAGGGCGTCCAAACCAGGCCAGCCATAAGAATATTGTCGCAGACGTAAGGCCCAGACCGATACCGGATCCCAAACAAACCGTAAAGACGGCACCGGCTCCCTTCAGGCTGAACTCCGGGAATACCATGACGACGATTGCGATTCCGATCAGAATAGGTGGAATAAACGCCAAAATTTCCATTATTTAGCGATCCTTCTAAAAAGCATGACCCCGTTGCCATAGTTCTTCAACAATTGATAACCTTTGAAGCTGGGAATCCCGGGTGTATCTAAATATTGTACGACCAGCAGGTCATGTTTTGGGTTCAGATCCCTCACCAAGCGTGCGGGTACCAGGGCATAACGCACGTAGAGAAAATCCCCGTTCTCACGATGTTGATCAGAAACAAAATTGACCGAAGCATGCGCAGGCAGGTCTGGCCTGACAGCGGCGAATCGTTCTTCATAGTAGGCTCCGGGACTGAATCTTTTATCGACTATAATCTCCTTAACAACGGTCAGAAAATAGACCGGGACGATAAAAAAGGCCGGGACCACAATCAGCAGGACTGCCCCGCGCACGGACGGGAAATACCGGTTTATTCGAGCCTTACAATAGGCTTTAAAGATTTCAATTTTTTCTTTAAGCATGGGATAAGATCTCGCAGCGTTGGATTACCTGAATTTTGCACGGATTAGGATAAAAGCAAACAGGACCTAATTATTCTATTGATTTTAATAAGTTATGGCCGAACAATCTGCCCTATATTTTTGGTGTTGTCAAGTCTCATTTACACTTTTTCCATCACAATCCCATGTTCATAACGGGTTGACTTTTACATCAAGCACTTATATAAATTTCCTCGTTCAAATTGCTTTCATACCGGAGTTTGCCGATAGTTTATCGGTTTTGACAATCATGTTTGTACATCAAGCCATCAAGCCCCCACTAATTTACGATCTTGCTCTGGTATTTCAAACCCGGCTCAGAAGATTTTGCGATAAATTTTATGGAGCTGAAAATATACTGGAATCCGGGAAAATGGTTGACTCAGGCATATGATGGTCTCCATTATTATTCCCTGCCACAATGAATTAAATCCAATTTGGAAATCGTGAACCGAGTCAAAGCGATTAATGATTAAATTATATCTTAAGAACAAACTAAATGGGTATTTCTCATCCGTAAGGGGCGCGGTTTGGCTTATTGTTTTACCTGCCGTATTAATTATAATCTTTTATTTTTTTAGTTCCTTCAGCGACATTGTTATCAAAAAAGAACGCAGCAAAATGATTGACTATGAGAAAAGATTTGCGGCCCTGAAAAAAGACCTTCCCGGGCATGCGTTTGTCAATTTTGTCTCAAATCAAGACCCCATCAGGGATTACTTTGCGGCACGTTATGTACTGATACCAGCCCGCTTATTGCGCGGGTTGGAACCGCAACAAAACTATTTAGTCGCTCAGTTTTCGGATCAAACCAAACCTCCCGATTTTAAGGGATACACGTTGAAAAAGGATTATGGGAATGGCGTCATGCTGTATTCAAGGAGTGTTGACTAATGTACCCATTAGCGGTTTTTTCGCCTTTTCTGATTGGCACATCCATTATCGCAATCCTGTTTCCAAAAGATAGCTTAAGGAAGGTCAATTTATTAATAAGCATTTGCTTGGGGATAGGCTTGGGATTGGGTATTACGTCTTCGCTGGCATTTCTATGGCTCGCCACTGATGGACAGCTGACTTCCCAATATTATATCGGCGAATTTAGCTTGGCCGTTATCCTTGCATTTTCTGCCGGCTATCGCATCGCTACTTTAAAAAAGACTCAAAGTGATCCTGTATTATGTTCAAACCCTGAATACAGCAGCTTAGGATGGTTAAAAAATATTTTCCTGATTTTGCTGTTGTTTTCTGTGGCTTCATTCCTTTTAAAAACATTTGGAGATTCTCCCCATGGTAAATGGGATGCATGGGCAATCTGGAACTTCCGGGCACGATGGTTATTTCGTGGTGGGGATCAGTGGGCCTATGGGTTTTCTAATTATGTTATTGATTCCCACCCGGATTATCCACAGCTGTTACCGGTTTCAGTGTTTCGGGGTTGGAACTTAGTCGGAAAAGACACAATCACGATCCCAATTTTAATTGCCGGGTTTTTTACTTTTGGATCCATATTGCTGATATTGTCCTCTATCGCCAGGTTTCGCGGACCAAACCAGGGATATCTCGCAGCTGTCACAATGCTTCTGACCACCAAGTTTTTAAAAGTTGGTGCTCACCAGTATAGTGATAACCCACTGGCTTTCTATATTTTGAGCACGATCATCTTATTTAGCATAAAGAAACGATATCCGGCTGCAGCATTACGGATCATGTTTTTGGCGGGAATGACGACCTCGTGTGCGTTTTGGACGAAAAATGAAGGTCTGGTATTTTGTGTCTTGATCATCCTGGTTCATTTCATTGGCGATATGATCCTAAATGATTGGCGTCGATCATTAAAAGAATTTTCCAGTTTTATTTCGGGATTGACACCCGTCTTAGGTACCTGGATTTTGTTTAAGTTGAAATTTGCACCGCCCAACGATATTGTAAATTTGAATAGGTTATCAGATTTTGGGAATAATCTTTTGGATTTTGACCGATACCATATGGTCTTAGTTGCTTTTGTAAAAGAAATATTTTTTTTCAACGATGGTGTCTTTTTTCTTTTGGTTGTATATTTATCAATTTCCGGCATAAATAAAGTGCTTCTAAAAGATCGACAATTTTTGGCTCAAGCGGCATTGCCGGTTTTATTGCTGGGATGCTATTTTTTTACATATGTGATTTTCTCTCACAATAATCTGAATAATTTGGAATGGCACCTCGGTAGCTCGTTGGACAGGCTTGTGATTCACATCTGGCCCGCCTGGGTTTTTCTCTTTTTTTATGGCGTTGATGGACCGGAAAAATCACCTGTCAGCAAAACCAAAAACGGGATATAAAATTTGAAAAAAGCAATTCTTGTGCTCTCACGATTATCATCCAATAAGCTTCTAATCCTGTTCGTTTTCTCACTCTATTTTTTATTGATCGGCCACAAGCTGATGCGCTTGGGGATATACGGCGACGGAATTGAATATGCCAATGTTGCCAGAAACATGGCAGACGGTTTGGGTTCATTCTGGAAACCTTATCATGATGACTTTGGATACCTTGTATTCCACGAGCACCCGCCTCTGATATTTTGGATTCAGTCTATTTTCTTCCGAATCTTCGGTGACGGGCCCTATCTCGAGACATTCTATGGGTTTTTCATGGGTATGTTAATTCTGTTTTGGACCGGCTTATTCTGGCAACAGGTCCGGCGAGATTTTCAGTGTCCGGATATCGGCAGCTGGTGGCCGATGCTGCTGCTGGTGCCGCTGCCGATATTTACCTACATCCTGGCGATAAATCGAATTGTCAATACATGGATGCTGCTGGCCATTATCGCTGCCTATCTGGCATATCTCAGCACGGTTAAAACAAGACACACCGTATATTTCAGCATACTTGCCGGCAGTGCTGTATACCTGGGGTTCATTGCCAAGGGGCCGGTGGCATTTTTCCAGTTTGCGGTGCCGTTGCTGGCGTGGTTGACATTAAAAGCGAATTTCTCTAAAGCTTTGACCGCAACGCTTTTATCCCTTGTCACCTTTGCGGTTATCCTGCTGGCAACATTTTATTTTTATCCGGACAGCGTTAAATTCTGGCAGGGATTCTGGCAGGCCCAGGTTATGGCGAGCTTAAAAAGCGTGAGAGGCTCCGGCCGTCCCCATTGGCATCTTTTGGAGCGCTGGATATCGGAGATGATTGTTCCTTTTCTGATTGCCGGGGTGTTCATGCTGGCTTTCAAAGTACCGTTTCGCAAAATACGATTTAATCGCCAGTCCCGGTTTTTTTTACTAACCGCACTGGCGGGCAGTTTGCCGTTTTTGATCAGCACCCGCCAGCACGGGCGCTACATTTTACATTCCTATCCCTTTTTTGTTTTATGCCTGGCGTTTGTCACCGAGAACCTGGCGGTTCGAATTGAATCTGTTTTAACGAGAAAAAACGTCATGCGAATCAGCGTCGTCATTTTCGCAGCCATTTTTCTAATTGCAGCCATTGTCAGCATGCTCTATACCAAAGACCAGGTCGCCCGCCGCAAGCCTTTCTACCGTGATATTTATTTGCAGAAAATAAAGCTGCCGCAACGCATCATCGTGTCTGTTTGTCCGAAGGATATCATTCATCATGACTGGCTTTTTGCCGATATGCAGCGATTTTACCGCAGCAGCTTAACACCGCAGATGGGCTACGAGTATCTGATCATCGCCAAGGAAAGCGACTGCAACGTGCCGCAAGGGTATCAAAGGATAAATCGAGAACCGACTATTAAGTATTGGTTTTACCAAAAAGTCAGCCCTTAGCTACCCTGCAACAATAACAAAATGAAATTCCGCAGGTCACTATCTCCGCTCGGATAGAAATTACCGCTTCGATAGCCCAGCTGTATTTTAAAGCGAACCGCAGAATATCGAATATCGAACCGCAGAATTACGAAGGATGGAATCGCTTCTCTCAATCTTTCTTTATTTTAAAATAGACCGTTCGACACAGAGGCTCACGACAGGCAGAATACATTACTTCGACATTCGATATTCATGATTCGATATTCGATATTCGCTTTTAGATAAAGGCATTAAGGAGCTAACGAAAACCACCCTTCCGGTACAATCGCCAGGATAACACCCACATCGCCAAAAGCGGGCGGCGCTTTAACTTTGGTTCAACCTCGACGGTGACTCCCGAGTGGCGTTCGATCTTCCACAGGATGTAGTCCACTCCGCCCTCAAAGGTCAGCGTGGCTTTGAGCAATCTCATAACAGAAAGCAGCTTGCCCTGCCATGATCGCAACTTCCAGGCGCAACTGCTGCCAAATCGTTTCCAGGCAGAAACCTGCCGGCGGTAATGCAGCCTGCCGGCGCTGTCGTCAATTTCAATGGGATCCGCAACGGCATCCACCGCCAACCGGGTGATCTCTTCATAATATTGCGGGGCGGCATCGTACAGGCGGGCCCGTTTTTCCGGTTTTTCAGATCTAAGTTCGGCACTGTAGGATAATGTCAGGCCCAGGCTCCACAACTGCTGTGCCGTGAATTCGGCGGCAGCCTGCGGCAGCACGCGCCTGACAAAGGTCAAAACGGACTGCCCCAGGCATTTTAAAACAAGATCTGCCACCGCATCGTCGCGGGCATAAAGCAACCCGGTTGGCTGGCAAAACCTTCCCCACAGGTAGGAGTGAAACCAGCGCATCGAGGTTCCTTTTTCAAAATCGGCCAGGGACAATACTGCGTATTTTGTCCGCACCACCTGTCCTTCAAATTTTAGCTCAAGGTAATAAACGTTTGGCGGGAGCAGCGCGTTTAAAAATGCCTGCCAGCGGCTATTGAAGGCGCCGCGGTAGTCATCGACCAACAGATAGAGGTCCACCAGTCCATCGAGTTCATCACCCGAGCGCAGGCAGGAGCCGTAAAATAGGATTCCCTGAACAGCCCCATCGTGGCGCTGTTGGATTTCATTGATCAGTGCACGCACTGGCGGCGAGGCGGTTCGGTCAGAGATACGACTGATGGTGTTTATCAACTGAGAGGGAATTTCCATTTTTAAATCCGTAAAAATGAAGCGGTTCCACCATAGCGCACCACAGTGGGTTCCTGCCGGGTCTGGGGTGTGTAGAGTTGCCCATCCAGCGTAAAACCGCTGTCGAGATTCAGCTTTATTTCATGGGCATTGTGACTGTAAAATCCATTTTCAGGTTTACCATAGGGCCCCTTGCGCCCCCGCAGGATAGACGGCAGCGCCCGCAGAAAAAATTGCGGACGAGCCCGCAGGGCAGTATAGTGCAATGGGCCGGATTCATCACCCCAGTAAGGATAGAGTCCGAGGAATAGCCTTTCTAAAGTGCTGACAAGAACCACGAATGCGTCGAGTTGTTGTGGCGCATGATTATCCAGAGTAATTGAAATGGGTACAGCCGGTATAAAGTCGCTGTGTTGACGAACTGCGGACCACAAAAAGCGCAGGATGGTCAAACCGGGACCGATTTCACCCTTAAGACCCCTGGAGATTACCTTGCGGTGAAAGTATTGAATTCCCTGGTAGATGGCGGCCGTACCGAAAAACATACCATAACGTGTTTGATGACCGGGTGCCTGAACCTGCAAAACCGGACGCTGGATGACTCGCGGTTCGCCGTCTCCGGCAGTTGCCCATTTAAACAATTTCTTTAAAGACTTGACACGGGATCCGGAAAATCCCACATCTCTGGCAGTCATACTGGTTGTACCCGATTGCAGCACCGCCAGCACCGGCAAGGTATCAAAAGGCTGATGATGGAATAGGTTGGTCAACACCGCCTGCACGGTACCGTCACCACCATTGACTGCCAGTAGATCCACTTCCCGGTCAGCAAAATCCATCAGGGCTTCCAGAACGTCTTGCGGCGTCTGAACATCGCGCTGAATCACCTGGGGGTATTCATTGATTACGCTTCGGATGGCTCCCAGGCCGCTAAGGTTTCCACCGCTGAGCGGATTGATGAGTACGCCTATTCTCGGAGTTTTAGCGGACGTTGTAACGTCAGACGCCATCTCAGTGGTTTCTATATTCTGATTTTCTGTAAACATCTTAATTGAATTTGGGCTTTTGACTTCCTTATATGAAACTACACGAAGTGAAAAGCGAACCGCAGAACCGCAGAATATCGAAGGGTGGGTTCGCTTCGCTCAGTCATTTTTTAATAGAATAGACAGAATACATTACTTCGACATTCGATATTCATTATTCAATATTCGCTTTTTTAGAGTTTTTTTTTCGATCAGACTGAACCCTCGCGGCCAGAGGCGGCGCTGACACCCGAAAACGCTAGCTTCCTGCGACATGTAGCCTGCTAAAATTCTGTAATATATCAAGGGTCAATCAACGGCCCGGTGCGTAAACAGCCTCACCGCCAGGGGTTGTCGCTGATCGGCTTGATCGATATCTGAAAACCATGACTGTATCGGACCGGCAGTCAGCCGAGCGTTGACTGCCATCGACAGCCGGGCGACCAGAAAAACGCTGCTTGCCATGGTCCAGATAGTCACCGCGAATAATCCCCAGTCCGGACGGCCTAAAAGGACGCCGGCAGTCAACAAAATCAGACAGGGGTTTCGTCGCGCGGTAATCAGCCTGAAATAGGAATCAATCGGACGCCAGCAGAACAATCCAAATTTGCCCAGCCACGCCAGAAAGGCGCCTTCCACCAGTCGCCCCACAACATAACCAATTACGATCAACCAGAATGAGACGCCCAGCGATAGCCCGCTAAAGTTATAATGAGATACTCCCAATCCCAACCCCCAGAGAATGTACCAGACCGGCGGATGGATCAAGTCAATGATGTGATCGAAATAATGGCCAAACTTGCTGGAGGTAACCGTAACTCGGGCCAGCTTTCCATCAACAGTATCTAAAAATGTCATCAGCCAGCCGGCCAGCAACCCCCAGCCATACCAGCCGTAAGCAAATAATAATCCCGCCAGAATGGCCAGAAGCAGGCCGATGATGGTCACGTGATTGGGCCGCAGTCCATGGCGCACGCACCGGCCGACAACCCATTGAGCCGGACGGGGCCAGGCCCACTTGGTAACCAGATCGGTGACCCCTTTGTAGGACCAATCAAAAAGCCGACGTTCCAAAACCCGACTATTTTCAGATGTAATCGGCAGCACAAACGGCGGTTCGAATTTAAGCAGCCGCTGCTGAAAAGATACCGACAGGGTTTCCAGCGTTTCGGTCTTTAGGCCCGTCAATGACGGTGAGGTAATGTTTTTGGCAATTGCTTCACACGCCTCAACGGCCTGCCCGGAGGCAACATGGGCGGCCACAAATGCACCGGCCGATCCTTGGGGAACCTTCAATATTATATCCGGTGTTTGCACCATATAATTGACGACTCGGTCATCAAAGAGGTAATCGCCTCTGATCAACAGGATCGAGGTGTTTTCAGGCACGGTGGCAATATCATCCACAATGTTAGTGACACCGGCGCCTTTTAGCACCCTTATTTTGCGCTGAGGGGACGTCAAACCCCAAATTTTGACCGGACTGTCATTGATAATATGAGCGTATAAAGGCATACAAAGAATCCTGCTCCGGATGTACCGGAATTGAAGATTGAAGATTGGTGGTATTCTATCTATTTTATTTTTGACTTATTCATGACTGAAGCCAGAAATACAATTAAATAGATTGAAATCCTTAATTATTCACTCTTCACTCTTCAATCTTAAATTTCGAGGGTTAGTTGCAATATGTACCCAATTACTATATTAATCACAAATGGTATCTGCAATATCTGATAGGTCCAATGTGACCGGTGACCAAACACGGGTGGCGCATGGACCGTCGACTGCCTCGCCCATCACGCTGGCCCATCTTTCCGACCCGCACATTTCCTGTATGGAAGACATCACAGCGCGGGATTTAGTGAGTAAACGGCTGTTCGGGTATTTAAGATGGAAGCTGCATCGCGGCGCCGAACACCGGAGCAGCGTTCTGTCCGCTTTCCAATCCGATCTTAAGCAGGCCAAACCCGATCTCATTGCCGTCACCGGTGATTTGACCCACCTGGGCCTGCCAGCCGAATATAAGAAGGCCCGGCAGTGGCTGCAGGAACTGGGCTCGCCATCTCAGGTTACCGTCATTCCCGGCAACCACGATGCGTATGTCAAGATCAGTTGGCATCAGACCATGGCCCACTGGACCGATTACATGATCTCCGATGCCCCCCGCAAGGATGATCAAAAAGCAAACCATACGGCAAACATTTTCCCCAGCTTGCGCATCAGGGGCTGTCTCGCCATGATCGGCGTGTCCACCGCCCGGCCCAGCGCACTGCATCTGGCGGTTGGCAGCATCGGCGCCGGCCAATTACAAAACCTGGAGACCATCCTGGCCCATACCACCCAAAAGCAACTGTACCGGGTTGTACTGATCCACCACCCGCCGGCACCCGGCATCGTCAGCCGGCGCAAACGCCTGACGGACGCCGCTGATCTGCGGTCAATGCTGGAGCACTACGGAGCCGAGTTAATCCTGCACGGCCATGCGCATCGAACCCTTTACAATTATCTGCCAACTCCAACCGGCAATATACCGGTTATGGGCGTTCCCTCGATTTCAGCCCTGGGCCGCACCCCCGAGCGTCGCGCCCGCTACTATATTTATCGCATAATGCCCGGCATCGACGGCTGGGACGTCAGATATGAAGTGCGCATTTACTCTCCTGGAGCAAACTGTTTTATCAGGGAGAGTGAACAGCAGTTGAAAAATCCTAGAAATGCTATACGACCTGCCTTAACTTCCACAGGGCAATGCCCGAGATCAAAATAACCGGTGTCATGGCGGTAATCATCGGACTAAGGCTCAGCAAAAGGCCCAGGTGAACAATAACCTGGTCGCCAAAATAAAAAACAATCCCCACAAATGAGCCCATCATTATGCGTTTGCCGGCGGTAACGCTGCGGGTCGATCCGAAGATAAACGGCAGTGAAAGCAAAACCATTGCACCGGTGGTCAACGGCACACCCAATTTGCGCCACAGCGCCAGCGCATAACGATCCGCGTTTTGTCCACTCTCACGCAAAGCCGCTGCATACCGGTAAAGGTCGGAAGATGACAGGCTGTCGGCGGGTATCTCCAGGACTTCGACCTGATCGGAGCTTAAAAAGGATTCCAGCTTCAGGCTGGCCATATGGGTGGTTGTAATGCCATGATCGGTAAACGTTTTGCGGGTAATTGCCCTGAGGACCCATTGATTATTGTCTTGAATATTTGCTTCAAGAGCATGGGTGTATACCTTCAGACGACCCTTTTTATCGGTCTCGAAAATATCCAAATCTGTGGCAACTCCACCGGAATGGGTCTTGCCGACATGGATATAAGTTGAGTTGCGGCGTGCCCAAAATCCTTGTTTGGTTAGCGTGAAACCGGTACCGGAGATTGCCAGTGCCCGTTTTTTACGGGCAAGTTGATCCAGTGGCGGCACAACTATTTCAGCCAGCAAGCCGGTTAACAGGATCAGGATCGTTCCGATGGCTAATACTGACCAGCAAATTCGCCGGACCGACATTCCGCCGGCCTGCATGGCAAGAAGCTCGTTGTGGTCGGCTAATAAACCGAGCGCAACGACGCTGCCAAGCAAGGTGCCTATCGGCATCAGCTCGAGCATTCGCCTGGGCAGCGTGAGGCCAATAAAAAGTAGGACATCTTTGACCTGGTAATTGCCTTTGCCGACATCATCCAACTGGGCCATTAATTCCAGCAAACTGAACAACGCAACCAATGTTATGAAAATCACCAGGAAGCTACGCAGGAAGCTGATGGCAATGTGTCGATCGAGTGTTTTCATTTTGGGGTATTACCTGAATTTTGTACGAGCCTTCCAGGGGCGGAGAAGTCGGAGGCTTTCATATGCCAGATAAGCCCCTTAATTTAAAAGCTTTATCCCGCAAAGCGGGAGCACTTAGGGACAAAGCCATATTCAGGTATTATCTGCCTCGCCGCAAGAACAGCATCGGTGGTCGCCATAAAAGGACCAGCAGCAATCCTGCCAGAAGCAACTGAATCCACCATATTCCGGGGATAGTATCGAGAACCCCCTTTTCAATCCACTTTTTCGTCAGGGCACTGAGGTTGTAATAAACCGCAAAAATCACCACGGCTGTCGTGACTTTGGCATATTTGCCCCGGCGCGGTGACGAGCGACTTAACGGCACGCCCAGCATTGCCAACAGCAAGGTGGCCAACGGTGTTGAAAGCCGCCATTGGAATTCAGCGATATCCGCACTGTTGTCCGACCGGGCAAGTGAAGCGCTAGAAGCCGACTTGACACGATACTTCAACCGAAGATTATCCTTGGGTTCAAGGGGCATTGCGGATTGTCCAAACTGTATCACGCGACCCTCTTCTCCGGTACGGGAAAATTCATAGAGGTGGCCATCGGTGAAGACGATAATCTGTTTGCCGGTCGCGCGATCCATCGTTTGACTGGCTTGCCTCGCATAGATAACCTGCAAGGTATCATCGCGTTTGGTTCGAATAAAGACCCGTTCGGCTTCATCTTGGTTGTGGTCGACCTTTTCAGCATAAATAACCCGTGCACCACCTTCAGTTTCGTAAAACGTCCCGTCATTCATGCGCGTAAGATCAAAATGGGCCTCAGCATGAGCTTTCAACTTATAATACCTGTCGTAAGCCCAGGGCCGAATGAAAAGCGATAAGCTGGCAACAATGGCCGCAATCGCCAGGGCCGTGTAGAAAACAGGCCGCATAACCCGTGCCGGAGTTACACCACAGGCAAACAGGGCGGTCATTTCGGAATCTTTATACAGCCGGCCGAGGGCGACAACCACAGATAAATACAGGGTCGTGGGCAGGAGTACCTCCAGTGCGATGGCGATTCTGAGCAGGATCAATTTAATAATCGTGGTGCCCGGCAATTCCCCAACCAGGGCATCTGCCAGGAAACGGGTTGCCATATAGCATCCGAAAATAAAGACCAGGATCCCACAAACCGCAACAGTGGGCTTGATGATTTCCCGCATTATATAACGGTCGATAATCATTTTTTCCCATTTAAAAAAGCGTTCTTCAGCCCAATGAGCTCAGAACGCTTATTAGAAATTTCGGCCGTTGGAGGTTTAACAATCACCGTCTGTAATTATTTGATCCGGATTAATTAATCCGCCTTGAAAAATAGCAGACCCAGGGTGATAAATATTTCTTTGATAACTGAAAAATGTTATTTGATCATCGGTTCGGCGGCCTAATTAGGGATTGGCCATGCTTATTTCAGTTACCCGGCAGGACTCTTCGCCGAGCTCGCCCTGCCGGAGAGCGCCACAGGCTGTTACAACTTTTTCCGCCTGTTTAAGATCGGCCCGGTAGTCGACTTCACACCATTGCATCCCATTAACGGCGCACGTCCAGACTGGTAACCTGCGCGCCATTTCATCAATAACCGACAGATACCATTTTGTTTGTGACGATGGGTCACGCAGGGCCTTTTGGATGGCGTCGCGGAACATCATCGGGCCCTGATCGCGGAACAGAATCATCCCGATGGATTCTCCGTCTACCTGATCGGGTATGAGATCCTTGCCAATTTTGACCAGGCGGCAGCCATCTAATTCGACCTTCATGTCGTCGGCGTCGTATTCGCTTTTCTGGCTCACAACAACGGTCACAGGGCGATCACGCGTCTCAAGCAACCGTTTCAGTACAGCCGCCTCAAATAAGGTATCGCCGTTTAGTAATACAAAATCTTCGGTCATCGCATCATGGGCAACCCAGCAGCTGACCAGGTTGTCGGAAACGGCGTATGCAGCATTGTACACGGTTTGCACCCGGTGCTTGCCATAACGCGAGCGCAGGATCCGTTCGACTTTGTCTGCACGATATCCCAGGACTACGGTAGCCTGCTCGATCCCGCATTTGGCAAGTTCGTCGATTTGCCATTCGATCAAAGTTTGTCCCCTAATCGGGAGAATGCATTTGGGGGAATCCGCTGTCAGCGGCAGCAAACGTTTCCCCTGTCCTGCACTTAATATGACAGCCCTCATAAGCTACCTTTCATTTTCATCGCGTAGCGGATCGTATTTCCGCTGCAGGCGTATATGGATGCAACGGCTCTGCAAATACAATCATAATTCAGTGTCATTGAGTTTCAGTCCCATGGTATCGTCGAAAAAATTAATGGCATTTTTTATAATATCCTGAAAAGACTCGGTCTGATCAGGAGATAAGCCGAGGGAAACTGAAATCGCGCTAAAAACATCGGCCTGGGTGTGCTTTATTTCTTTTAATATTTGCTCACCCTTTTCAGTCAGGGTCACCGTAGTGACCCGTTGATTTTCCGGCAATATTCTCTTATCGACAAGTTTTTTGTCTTTCCACAGTTTTGTAATTGTTGTGGAAATCGTACTGTTGCTGACCGTTGGGTATAAGCTGCCGATTTCCGATATGCTCATATGGCCTTTCATGCCGACCAACTCAATTATCAGACTTTCACGATCAGTCAGGTCACCCACTTTTTGTTCCGATACTTTAGAAGCCATATATAAGCGCACTCTAAAGGCCATATCATAAATCAGCGATTCTATGCTTTTAGCCATCTGCTCCCCTCAGAAATGACACCCGTGCTAAATCCTATTACAACTTGATATTCTAATATTTAAATGGATTTTCAATGCAGCCCCTGCAATGTGTTCACAGGGAGATAGAATAATGGGTTGTTGGGTATTCAAATTGCGGTGAAATCCCTGCAATTTAGCCTAATTCTCATAAACCTGTACAAAAAGTATTTATAATACAAAAAATATGGTTTGTAAAGAGTTGTTTTTCAAAAATTAAAAATAAAATAACATTTAAAAAAATTAAATGTTCTATTATTGAAGTTTATCTGCGCCTCAGAAATAATCTGGCATCCATCATTCCTTCATAGATAATAACACGATTTAAGAATTTCAGAAATTAATATTATTTAGCAGCCGTCACAATATCGATGTGAAGGGCGAATTATAATTGGGTAAAATTGATCACCGCTGCAGGGCTCTCCCCCGGCTGGTCCATGACCGTTTGTACCGTTTTCAATATTGACCTCTTCGGACGACCCGTGTATCATAGCCCGCATCTTCATATAATCACCGGAAATACTCCCGAATGTTTCGAATCGAGGACAGTCGCATGAACTCTGATGCACAGCCACCTGATCGACAATCCGACCATATCAACAAGAAGCTGCGGGTTGTTAAAGTGGAAGGCCGACCCGCCTTGAATGATTTTATTCGCCTGCCATGGTCGCTATACAGCGACGACCCGATGTGGGTCCCTCCCCTGCTGCTTGAACGACGCATGCATCTTTCTCCGAAAAACCCCTATTTTGAACATGCAATATTTTGTTCCTGGCTAGCTTATCGCGACGATAAAGCAGTGGGACGCATCAGTGCTCAAATTGACCGACTTCATATTGATCGTTACCAGGACGCCACCGGGTTTTTCGGGATGATAGAAGCAGAGGACGATATCCAAACCTTCCGAATATTGCTGGATACAGCGGAGAATTGGCTGCGCAAGCAGGGAATGCGACGGATCTGCGGTCCCTTCAACCTGTCCATCAACCAGGAATTGGGCCTGCTGGTGGACGGATTCGACACACCGCCATCCTTGATGATGGGCCACGCCCGGCCGTATTATGCCGATCGGATGCAGGACAATGGGTATCAGAAGGAAAAAGACCTGCTGGCTTATATCATCTCCACGGATTCAGAGCTGTCCAAAGCCGTCAAGACAATTACGGCAAAAGTAAAAAATCGGGTTTTAATCAGAGGCCTGCGCAAGTCTCAGTTTGTCGGAGAACTGCAAATTATTCGTGATATTTTCAACGATGCCTGGTCTAAAAATTGGAATTTTGTCCCTTTCACCAATGCGGAATTTGAACATCTCGGTAAAGATTTAAAAATGCTGGCCGACGAGGAACTGGTGAAAATCGCCGAAGTCGATGGCGAACCGGCAGCATTTATGGTTCTTTTGCCAAACATCAATGAGGTTATCCGCGATCTAAACGGCAGGCTTTTTCCCTTCGGATGGCTAAAAATTCTTTGGCGGCTTAAATTAAAATACCCTAAATCTGCACGCATTCCCTTAATGGGAGTGCGCTGCCGATATCACGACAGCCTGATGGGCGCCGCCCTGGCATTCGGCGTGATCGGCGAGGCGCACAGACCCGCTTTAAAACGTGGCCTAAAAGAAGTGGAACTCTCCTGGATCCTCGAGGATAATATGGGCATGCGCGGCATTATTGAATTCCTCGGCGGGCGGGTGTATAAGACCTACCGGATTTATAGTAAGCAACTAATATAAGGTTTCGGGTGTCAGGAAACTAAGTTCAGGAAGCAGAGGCCAGATTTTTAAGTGGGAATTCAGCCTGACAAGAGCTTCCCTCGATGTGCTCGAGGCCTGAGCTTGTCGAAGGCAGCCGGGAAGAACAAAAAAACCATGGAAAAGCGAACCGCAGAACCGCAGAATAACGAATATCGAATGTCGAAGGATAGTATCGCTTCGCTCTGTCATTTTTATAAAATTAGATAGGATACATCACTTCGACATTCGATATTTGCTTCTGTAGCCTTGATTTCAAATATTTCCCATGCCTCACCAATGAGCGCGATGACACATTCCCCACATAAATTTACCGCCCTGGTCCTGGCTGCCGATCGTGGGTTAGATGATCCGGTTGCCAAGGCTGCCGGTGTGCCGTGCAAATCCTTGGCACCGATTGGCGGCGTTCCCATGGTTTTTCGTGTGGTCAATGCCCTGGATACATCTCGCGAAGTCGACGCGATCAATTTATGCGGGCCGTCGGAAACCATTGTAAATCAAACGGCCGACCTTGGAGACCTGATCACATCGGGCAAAGTTAAATGGTATGCAAATCAGGCGACACCAAGCACCAGCGCCTATCATGTTCTCCAAAGCCTGCCGGATGAAGTGCCCGTCATTCTGACGACCGCCGATCATGCGCTGCTGAGTGCCCGCGTTGTCGACCACTTTTGCAGCCATGCCAAAAGCACGGGTTGTGATGTGGTAATCGGTATCGCCCGACATGAAGAAGTTGCCAAAGCCTATCCTGAGACCCGCAGAACAGCGACCCGACTGTCCGACGGCGCTTACTGCGGCTGTAACCTGTTTGCTTTTCTGACCCCCCGTGCGCGCATGGCCGCAGATTTCTGGCGCCAGGTTGAATCTCAGCGCAAAAAGCCGCTGCGCGTGATACGAGTATTGGGTTGGATGGCAGTTGTGCGCTATCTCATGGGCCGTCTGTCCCTAGCGGAAGCCCTGGTCCGGATTTCGCGCCGCCTGGGCTTTAAGGCCGGTGCCGTTATCATGCCTTTTGCGGAAGCCGCTGTGGATGTCGATTCGGTCAGCGACCTGGAATTGGTGGAGAAAATCATCGCCGAAAAGCAGGCATGATTGAATTCGGAAGTCGGAAGTTGGAAGTCGGAAAAACGAACCGCAGAATATCGAAGTATTGTTTCGCTTCGCCCAGACCTTTTAATTAAATAGATAGAATGCCTTACTTCGACATTCGATATTCATTATTCGACATTCGATATTCGCTGTTCTTATCAGCTTCAAAATTTGTCATCTAAAATCTAAAACTCGGTCTCAACCTATGGCCTTTGCGCCACGCTCTCTGCCCCATGTGGTAATTTTCCGCATTCCGCATTCCGAATTCCCACTTCAAACTGATCTTACCCCAAGCATATCTGGCCTGGGATGACACAATATTCCCATCACCGGTCTCGCAAGCTCGTACAACGCGGCTGGCCTGCTTAAGATCGGCGGGGAAATCGACCTCACACCACTGGAGCCCATTTATCAGGCACGTCCGAACCGGCAAAGACTGGGCCATCTCATCAATCGTTTCCCCTGCCCGGCACTTAGTATGACTGCTTTCATGGTCTACAACCTTAAGGTTTCGTTAATAAGGATAATTGTTAGGCACCCAGAGCCGTCGGTTCATGTAGCCGCAATTCGAGCAGGTCGTCGAAAAATCCAATTGAATTTTTAAGAATCAGGTGAAATGATTCATTCTGCTCTGCAGTCAAGTCGAGAGAATTGGCCACTGTGGTAAATACATCAGATTGACTCTGTTTTATCTGCTCTAATCTAGCGCGGCCTTTGTCAGTCAAACTGACTGCGGTTATCCGTTGGTTCTCTGGAAGAATATTTTTGGCAACCAGCTTTTTTTCTTTCCAAAGCCTTGTGATAGTGGTCGAAATTGTACTATTGCTGACCTTCGGATAAAAATTGCTGATTTCAGAGATACTCATATTCCCCTGTGTGCCGATAAGTTCCAGTAGAAGGGCTTCTCGTTCACTCAAGTCGGTCGACCGCTTTTCTTCTGATAACTGCGACGCAATGAATAAGCGTACCCTGAAAGCCATGTCATAAATCATCATTTCCGTAACTTCTTTCATCAAATCCTCCTTATAAATCTCCTTATAAATCAGCCTAATTTAAAAACACAACTATTTATAATACAAAATTTATTGTTTGTAAAGAGTTAATAAAAAGAATTTTAATTACTATTAATAATTTCTAAAATAAAACTTTTTGTTAAACAAACTCCGGACAATCTAAAATATCCCCCTATAATTAGGATTAATAATATTTTAGCTAATGAAATGTTTATTTTGCGAAATATGCTATTAATTAAAGGTTATTATTTAAATATAAAAAGATTTTCGAAATTTTTATTAATTTAACTCTTGACATATTGAATTGATCGGATTATCATTAAATTAATTTTTTGAAATATTAGCGCTCGGTTAAAATTATGCAATTGGCTTCGAACCAGGATTTTTTAAATAGTTAAAATATTTTAACCCGTTATTTAATTTGGGCATTATTATTGCATAGGCTTTACTGTTTTTGAAATACGTGTTACGCTTTTTAAGAACCTCAGCTCTTTCAAGGTCAATATAGTGATTTTTTCATTCAATCAAAAAATGGCCTGACAGGTAAAGCGAACACACTAACTTATATCGCAAGCCGCTGAACTCCGCGGGTTAATCACCACGCAGATAAGGGGTCATAAAATAGATATCCGTTGGATTGGAATCGTTTCTGTAGAGTTAAAAGGTTTTATTCCAAAAATAATATGTCAGAGATTTGACATTTAACCGTAAATCAGGTAAAAGCCACATCGGCAGAAGTACTTGATCTTTAAATGGCAAAGAAAGATTTAAAAGATCAGAGGTAAATTGCAGATGTTAGGTTGATGCAGCGACCCCGGGGAGGGAACGTCGCCGTGCTGACTTGATTTGGACTATGGAGGCTTTAGTTGCTATGGATGCTACACCTGCCGCAAGTAAACTGCCGCTGCGGATTGCAGATTTTTCTACGCTAGCAGAAGCGCTCGATTACGCTGCACGTGGAAAAACCGGGTTTAATTTCTATACTGGTGGCGTCAAATTATACGCTAACCTACCCTACGCACAACTTAAAGAAGATGCGCAGGCACTGGCACGTCGTCTCATCGACCTGGGAGCGAGTCGCGGCTCGCGGGTTGGCCTGGTGGCTGATACACACCCGGATTTTATGCGTTTCTTCTTCGCCTGCCAGTACGCCGGATTAATACCCGTGCCGCTGCCGGCCTCCGTCCATTTGGGCGGCCGGAAAGCGTACGTTGCACAGTTAGAAAGGCTCCTTTCAATCTGCCAGGCTGAAATCGCCATGGCGCCCGATGGCTTTCTTACCTACCTGAAAGAAGCTGCCCGGGGCTTAAAAATGCGTTTTCTGGGAAGCCCACAGGATTTTTATGATCTCCCGGAGCCGAATATCCGTCTGCGTCCCTCGCAAACCAACGAGGTGGCTTATCTGCAATATACCTCCGGCAGTACCCGTTTCCCGCGCGGCGTAATGATTACTCAAAAAGCTGTGCTCAGCAATCTTTTAGCCATCCTAAAATACGGCATCCAGGTTCGACAGGAGGATCGGGCGGTATCCTGGCTTCCCTATTTTCATGACATGGGACTGGTCGGTCTCGTGCTGTCCCCAATGGCCGCCCAGCTGAGTGTCGATTATTTAAGTACGCGGGATTTTGCCATGCGTCCCAGGCTGTGGTTGACTCTGATGTCCCAGAATAAAGGCACGTTGTCCTTCAGCCCACCGTTCGGCTACGAACTGGCCGCAAGACGCGTGCGAGAAGACGAAGCCAGCAGCTTTGATCTAAAATCCTGGCGAGTTGCGGGCGTTGGCGCGGAGCCGATTCGCACCGAACCGCTTGAAAAATTTGCCGATCTTCTGGCACCCAGTGGTTTCGACCGGCGCTCCTTTGTACCCTGTTACGGTATGGCGGAATGTTCCCTGGCGGTGACATTTGCGCCCCTGGGACAGGGTGCCGATGTAGACCACGTGGATATCAATGCGCTGGCTAAAGAGCAACAAGCCCGTCCGTTGCACCCAAAACAGGACAGTAATGCTGCTCGCTCAACTAATTTTACCAACTGCGGAGCACCGCTGCCGGGATATGAAGTCGAAATTCGAGATGATCAAGGGCAGGTGTTGCCCGAGCGGCATTGCGGAACCCTGTATGTTCGAGGACCCAGTATCATGTCCGGGTACTTTGGGGATCTCAAGTCTACCCGTGAAGTTTTATCTCCCGATGGCTGGTTAAACACAGGAGATCTGGCGTATCAAGTTGGAAATGGCATCGTAATCACAGGGCGTGAAAAAGATTTAATTATCATCAATGGCCGCAATATCTGGCCGCAGGATCTGGAGTACCTCGCAGAGCAACAACCCGAGGTGCGCACAGGAGACGCATCGTCCTTTTCGGTGCCCGATGCGAATGGCGAGGAACGGGCCGTTATGATGGTCCAGTGCCGTGAATCCGATGAACAAAAGCGCGCCGACTTGCGAGAGCGATTGCACAGCTTGATCCGAGAGGAGTTCGGCATTGACTGCCTGATTGAATTAGTACCCCGAAATACCTTACCTAGAACAACGTCTGGAAAGCTATCCCGCTCCGGAGCGCGAAAAGAATATCTGAAACGGGTTGCCGCTGAGCAGACCAATGAGCCCGGAGAAGATCTATACGCTGCAACCCTCCGTCAGCGGGCCATCTAATCTGAAAATTAAAACCAAGAGCCACATAAACCTATGATTTATGAGCTGATCATCACGGTAATACCGATCAGAACCGGATGAGTGTTTGGAAAAATTGAATGGCTGACACGATTGCATTAACGGGAGCGACAGGGTTTGTCGGCGCCGCGGTGGCCCGGCGCTTGACAACAGCCGGTCACAGGATTCAAGCTTTAATTCGCCCTGCATCAATTTATAAACAGCCGGCCGATATAGCAGCCGAATGGATCGCAGGTGACCTTGATGACGTGCAAAGTCTGCAGCGCCTGGTAAAGGGGGTGGCGGCTGTAATACATTGTGCCGGGGCGGTTCGCGGCTCAACCCGTGAGCATTTTAATCGTATCAATGCCGATGGACTCGCGCGCCTGGTCCGCGCGACGGTCAACCAGCACCCCATGCCGCGCTTATTGTTAATCTCATCATTGTCAGCCCGGGAACCACATCTGTCGCATTACGCTGCCAGTAAGCGGCAGGGGGAAAGGCTGCTGACCGAGCAATCGCACCAATTGTCCTGGACCATTTATCGACCCTGCGCTGTTTATGGTCCGGGTGATCGGGAGATACTGCCGGTTTTTAAATGGATGGCAAAAGGCATCGCGCCGGTCCTCGGTTCCGGCAATGGCCGATTTTCCTTGATTTATGTGAATGATCTTGCCGAAGCTATCGCAACATGGTTGGACCGCAATTGCTGTCAATCCGGCACCTATGAGTTGCATGACGGAAATCCAGGCGGTTATTCATGGCACGATGTTATCAATACGATCAGGCAGCTTCGCCGCAAAGCAATGGTTCGCCTGCAAATACCACTGGTCCTGGTAAAGCTGACGGCAGCGTTAAATCTTTTGGCCGCCCGTACCGTCGGCTATGCACCCATGCTGACCCCCGGCAAGGTGTGCGAATTAAGCCATCCTGACTGGGTTTGTGACAATGCCGCACTGATCAGCGCCACTGGCTGGACACCGAAAATTTTATTGCCGGAAGGATTGCAGCTTACGCTAAGCGCTTAGAAACTATTTGGCGCATTTTTTTGAACGATTATTATACTGGGTATGTTTTTCATCTTAACATGATTGAATATTTCTGATTGAATATCGAATATTGAAGGTCCGCCTGTGGCAGATCAATTAACAAAAGACCTATAAAAAATAACCGAACCTAGCGACTTCCACAAATATTCAACAGTCAATTGTCCGCCCCAAGGCGGATCCGGTTTAAGCTGGAAAACGGCCTGAAACCACTAATCTAAAACAAAGCGAAAGGGTAGTATAACGATATGCACGAATACCAGATTATATTGCAGGCGCTAAACGAAATACTCCAACCTTTTGTTACTCGGGGTCAGGCGGTCAACGAAGATACGGACTTGGTGGCTGATCTGGGCCTTGATTCGTTGAAGGTCATGAAAATTCTGGAATCGGTGGAAGACCGCTTTGACATCTCGATTCCGTTAAACGTGCTGCCGGACGTTCGCACCGTGAAAGACTTTGCTTTACAGATTCAAAAATTGAACGAGGATGGATGACAATGACTATATTTGACAAATTCCAGCAACTGGCTGAAGCCCGCCGGGAACTGGAACAAAGCTGCGACAGCTTCTTTAATATCGTTATGCAGGAAATCGTTTCCGGAACCGAAGCCGTGGTGAAGGGTCGTCCGATGATACTTGCCGGCAGCAATAACTACCTGGGCCTTTCGTTTGATTCGGACTGTATCGACGCTGCCTGCGATGCCGCCCGTAAAGAAGGCACCGGCACCACCGGATCCAGGATGGCCAACGGGACATTTTCCGGCCATGTCGCACTGGAAAGAGAATTGGCGGAATTTTTCAACCGACAGGGCGCAATTGTTTTTTCCACCGGCTACGTCGCCAACCTCGCCATGTTGTCGACCCTGGTCGGCCCCGGCGAGATCATCCTGCTGGATGCCGATTGCCATGCCAGCATATATGACGGCTGCCGAATGGGAGGCGCCGAGGTGCATCGTTTCCGGCACAACAACCCGCAAGATCTCGCCAAGCGGCTGCGACGGCTTGCAAAACGCAACACCACGGTTTTGATCGTGGCAGAAGGCCTTTACAGCATGCTGGGCGATCGTGCACCCCTGGCGGAAATTGTCGCCGTCAAGGAACAATACGGGGCATATCTGCTGGTGGATGAAGCCCACTCACTGGGTGTGCTGGGCGCCAATGGGCGCGGACTGGCCGAGGAGGCCGGTGTGGAAGCTGGGGTAGATTTTGTCGTCGGCACATTCAGCAAAAGCCTGGGAGCCATCGGCGGATTTTGCGTCAGCAATCATCCCGAGCTCAACCTGGTACGCTATGCGAGTCGACCGTATGTTTTCACCGCATCTTCGTCGCCCTCAGTCATTGCCTCCACCCGGATGGCTTTAAAACTTCTGCAAAAAAGACCCGAACTGCGTCAGCGGCTCTGGGAAAATGCCAACACACTGTATCACAAATTACAGGATTTGGGTTTCGCTGTGGGACCGGAGCCCAGTCCGGTTGTAGCCGTGAAACTGGAGGACAAAGCCGAGGCCTTTGCGCTCTGGAGTGGCCTATTGGAACACGGTGTATACGTCAACCTGGTTTTACCGCCGGCCACCCCGGACGGTAACTGCCTGCTGCGCAGCAGCGTCAGTGCCGCGCACACACCGGAACAGATGGAGCGCATCTGCCAGGCATTTACGGCCGTACGAGAATTGACTACCGTGGTGCAAGCCGGGTGATGGGTTTGAAAATTTTCATTAAGTCGTATAAATTCCGGGACGTAAAATTATGCGTTTCCTAATAACATTTGTCCGTCGTTATCCCCTGCGCAGCTCGATCATGGTACTGGCCCTGCTGCTGGCCGGATTTATGGAAGGAATCGGCCTTTCCATGCTGCTGCCATTGATCGGTATGACTGTCGGCAATAAGCCGGCTGAGCAGCCCCTTGCGGCTACTGAAATAGGTGCGACAGATTCTACGCTGGGACGACTGGTGGCAAACGCATTTTCTGCCCTGGACATTTCTCCCACGATGGGCCAGCTGCTTGTGGTAATTATCGTGGCGGTCATTCTAAAGAGCGGTATGATGTTGCTGGCGAAAAAGCAGCTCGGGTATACGGTCGCCCGTGTCGCCACCGACTTGCGCCTTGAGCTGTTGCGCGCACTGATGGTCAGCCGCTGGCAGTATTTTCTTAAGCAGCCCCTCGGCAGCCTGGCAAATGCCATGGCCACCGAGACAGCAAGGGCATCCAAAGCGTACATGAGCGGCGTGCTGATGACCACTGAATTTTTCCAGGCATCATTGTATTTCCTGATGGCCTTCCTGGTTTCCTGGAAAGCGACGCTCATCTCACTGACAGCCGGTTTTGTAATTTTATACCTGGTGAAACGCTTTCTCAAAAAGGCGCGTCATGCCGGAATCAGACAAACTGAACTGCTAAAATCAATGCTGGCTTTGTTGACGGATACGCTGCAGTCCATCAAACCCTTGAAAGCCATGGCGCGTGAAAATGTATTTGACCTATTACTAGAAAAAAAAACAAAGCGCCTGAATAAGGCTCGGCAAAAGCAGGTACTGAACAAGGAGTTCCTGAAAGCATTTCATGAAATCTTAATGTCGGTTTTTTTAGCGGCCGGTATTTACATATTGCTGATTCAATGGCAAATGTCGCTAGCCAGCGTGATGGTACTGGCATTTTTGGTCGCACGTTTGCTGAAACGGTTAAACAAGGTTCAAGAGCGCTATCAGGAAATGATAATCTTTGAAAGCGGCTATTGGTCATTAAAAGATACCATCGAATCCGTGCAAAAGGAACGTGAGGAAACCGGTGGCGGTCTGAAGCCCGGCTTGACGCAAGCGATACGTACGGAAAATGTGGACTTTGCTTATGATGACCATCACGTATTGCGGGACGTTTCGCTCAGTTTTCCGGTGGGCCGAATCACTGCCATAATTGGCCCATCAGGATCAGGTAAAACAACCCTGGTGGATCTGGTGACCGGACTGCTGCGACCACAGCAAGGCGAGGTGTGGATCGACGAGGTGCCGTTAGCCCAGATAAATCTGAAAACCTGGCGCAGAATGATCGGCTATATCCCCCAGGAAACCATCTTGCTGCATGATACGGTGCTGAACAATGTTACGCTGGGTGATCCCGCTCTGAGCGAAGCAGATGCACAGCAAGCGCTGCGCGCGGCCGGAGCGTGGGAGTTTGTTGATGCCATGCCCCTATCAATGCAAAGTATTGTCGGTGAGCGTGGCGGCAAATTGTCGGGCGGACAAAGGCAGCGTATCGCTATTGCGCGGGCCCTGGTGCACAGACCGCAACTGTTGATTTTGGATGAAGCCACCAGCGGCCTGGATCCGGAAAGTGAAGCCGCTGTTTGCGATACCTTACAACAGCTTCGCGGCGAACTCACTATTCTGGCCATCTCGCATCAGACGGCCCTGGTTAGGATAGCCGACAAAACCTATCATATTCAGGATGGGAAAATTTGGCAAACAGAGCATACCTCGGAACCCGATCGGCCCACAGCAAATATCGATGCTGAAAACGGCCCCAAGCTACAAGCAGCTGTCAGCCCCGGTAAATTGCGCTAAACCGCATTATCAGCTGCAGGATTTTCCAGTGTTGCGATAATTAAAAGGCTTAAAATAAAATATGCCGCAAGAAAATAATTTACAGAACATTGATGGGATTATAGGGCGTATTCGTCTCGTTGCATTCGATTTCGACGGGGTGTTTACCGACAATATGGTTTATGTTTTGGAAGATGGCTCCGAGGCCGTGCGGTGTTTCCGCAGCGACGGAATCGGTTTGCACAAGCTAAAAAAACTGGGAATCGAAACCGTTATAATCTCCACCGAAGCCAACCCGGTCGTTTCAGCCCGGGCACGCAAGCTGAAGATTCACTGCATTCAGGACTGCCATGACAAACGCGCTGCGCTGGAAGACATCGCTCGAGAAAAAAATATTGGCTTGCACGAAATCGCTTTTGTGGGCAACGATATAAACGACCTGCCCTGTCTTGAGTGCGTTGCGTTGCCCATTGTGGTTCAGGATGCATATCCGGAGGCGGCCCGGACCGCCCTCTATCAGACCAGACGTCCGGGCGGTCGCGGCGCGGTGAGGGAGATTTGTGATTTGTTCGAAAGTGTACTGACCCATAAAGGATTGAATAATGAAGATTGAAGAGTGAATAGTTAAGGAATTCTATCATTTTTATTGTCTTGATCCTTGTTTCTTGGTGAGAGCAAAATTAAAATAGACAGCATACCTCGAATATTCAATTTACAATCTTCAATCATAGGTTTAAACTGTAGTTATTATTATGAAACTTATTGGTATAACAATACCAAGAAGTTAACACTATGACCCTAGGGAGGAATAAAAATGCGTAAACTTACATTGGACGGTAAAGTCATTCAAGATAACAGTGATTGCTATGTGATTGCCGAGATCGGGCATAACCATCAAGGCAAACTTGATACAGCCAAGGAGATGTTTCGCGTCGCCAAGGACTGTGGCGCCGACGCGGTAAAATTGCAGAAACGCGACAATCGCAGCCTGTTTACCAAAGCCGGGTATGAAAAGCCCTACGATAATCCGAACAGCTACGGTGAAACTTATGGTGGTCATCGGGAGTTTTTAGAATTCGGCGGAATCGAATATAAGGAGCTGATGAATTACGCTGATGAAATTGGAGTTACGATGTTTTCCACCGCCTTTGATTTTAACAGCGCTGATTTTCTGGCCAAACTCGATATCCCGATTTATAAAATCGCTTCCGGGGATCTGAAAAATATTCCATTGCTGACCCACATCGCCGAATTTCAAAAGCCGATGATTCTCAGCACCGGCGGTGGAACCATGGAGGATGTTAACCGGGCTTATGATGCAATCATGCCGCTCAACCAGCAGCTCTGTATCCTCCAGTGCACCGCAGGCTATCCGGCAGAATTTGATGAGCTCAATTTGAATGTAATCACAACCTTCCGCGAGCGATTTCCCAACTGCACGATTGGTCTGTCATCCCATGATAACGGCATTGCCATGGCAGTCGCGGCTTATATGCTCGGCGCACGAGTGGTCGAAAAGCATTTTACCCTTAACCATACCTGGAAAGGCACGGATCATGCTTTTTCGCTGGAACCCACCGGTTTTCGCAAATTGGTCAGGGACCTGAAACGCACAAAAGCCGCGATGGGTGACGGCGTCAAGCGGATTTATGACAGCGAGGTAACCCCGATCACCAAGATGGGCAAAAAACTGGTCGCCGCACGGGACTTGCAGGCAGGCCATATGATACGGCGCGAAGACATTGCCATCAAGTCACCGGGTGATGGTCTTCAGCCATACGAGATCGATAAAGTCATCGGCCGCGTCGCCCGGGCAGCCATGCAAGCAGATGATGACATCAACTATGAGGCGTTAAACGGGTCCGAAAATCTGGCAGAGGCGGTATCGTGAAAAACATTTTCTGGTTAGCGGATGAAATTGCCGTCGTAACGGGTGCCCTGGGCAAGTTAGGCCCGATTTGGATCGAGGCCCTGCTCGATGCCGGGGCATTTGTTTGCGCGCTTGATTTGGCGGATGCGGGGGTTTCGGCAGAATTCAGCAAACTGCAAACGCGCTTTGACGAAACCCGTTTAAAGCTGGATCGCACCAATGTCAAAGATCGTCAATCGCTGGAAACTGCATGCCGCAATTGTATTGCCGCTTTCGGGGTCCCCACGATACTGGTCAACAATGCCGGAATCGACCGACCGCCGGCCGACTCGGCTAAAGGGTATCGCCTGGAAGATATCCCGTTTGACGAGAACCGGCAGATCTTTGAGGTCAATACCCTGGGTCTTTTTCTGGTAACCCAGGTCTTCGGCACCCGTATGGTCGAGGCCGGGCGGGGATCGATCATCAATATCGGATCGCTGTATGCCAGTGTTTCACCGGATGAACGGTTTTACGATCACATCCCGGGGGATCCGCCGTTTCTCAAGCCACCGGCTTATGGTGCTTCCAAGGCTGCGGTGATCAATCTGACCCGCTATTTGGCCACGCTTTGGGCACCCCGCGGCGTGCGGGTGAATGCGCTGTCGCCGGGGGGCGTATTGGGCGGCCAGGACGATGAATTCAAACGCAAATTTTGCAATCGCGTCCCCCTGGGCAGGATGGCTACCGCGGGGGATCTTCGCGGTCCGCTGCTTTTTCTGGCTTCACAGGCATCAGCCTATGTAACCGGCACTGAACTGGTTGTCGACGGCGGTTTCACGGCCTGGTAGGTTAATGGATTGAATATTTTAAATTGAATATTGAATATTTGAGGAATTCTATCATCTAATTTAGTTTTTCTTGATTTAGCTCAGTATAGTTGTCTTTAATAAAGCAAGAATTTAGAAAGAAAAGCGGAGCTAAAATGAACCAACATAGCCTCCCCGCGGCAATTCCCAACTGGATCAACGGTGAAGAGTGTGCTGCAATATCAGGTAAAACTTTTGACAAGCTGTCACCGGATACCGGCCGCAAACTGTGTGATGTTGCGCGGTCCGGGTCGCAGGATATTCAAAATGCGATTCTGACCGCCCGCAGGGCTCAAGCGGCCTGGGCAGACCTTACCCCGGTGCAGCGCGGTGATCAATTGTACGAAATCGTCCGAATTATGCGTACGTATCAAAAGGAAATCGCTGCAACGGTGGCCCTGGAAACCGGAATGTCATATAGTGCCGCGCTGGGTGAAACCGGCGGGGCCATCGCCCAGGGAGAATTTGCGGCCGGTGAAGGCCGCCGTTTTTACGGACGAACCTCCACCAGTGCCGTACCGAACAAATATGCCATGACGGTGCGCCAGCCGCTGGGGGTGGCCGGACTGATCATCGCCGCCAACACGCCGATTGCCAATGTGGCCTGGAAAGTTTTTCCAGCCCTTATTTGCGGCAATTCCACGGTCTTGAAAGCCGCCGAGGATACGCCGGCCACAGCCTGGCTTTTCGGCAAAATAGCACAGGAAGCCGGACTTGCCCCGGGTGTCCTCAACATCGTCCAGGGGTATGGCCAGGAAGCCGGCGCACCGCTGGTTGCCCATCAGAATGTGGATGTGATCAGTTTTACGGGTTCGGCCGCTGTCGGCCGCCAGATCGCTTCCATCGCCGGCCAGAGGTTGGCCAAAGTTTCCCTGGAATTGGGCGGTAAGAATCCCCTGGTCGTTTGTGATGATGCGGATCTGGAACCTGCTGTCAAATGGGTCCTGCTCTCGGCTTTCAGCAATGCCGGGCAGCGCTGTGCCTCGGGCAGCCGCATCATTATTTTTGATGCGGTTTATGATCAATTCCGCGCTATGCTCATCGAAGGCACCCGCAAACTTAGAGTTGGCCCCGGGGATGGTGATGATTTCGGACCGGTTATTAATGAAAAGCAGCTGAACAACATGCTGGCGGCAATCCAGGCGGCCCAACAAAAAGGGGCCGTCGTTCTGACCGGCGGCTGCCGGCTGACCGATGACGCTCACGCCAAGGGTTTCTACCTGGCGCCCACTATTATTGAAAACGCGGCCCCCGATGATGAATTCTCAACTTCTGAACTATTCGGACCGATTACCAGCCTGTATCGCGTCAAAGACTTTGCCGAGGCATTGAAATTGTCCAATGACTCTCCCTACGGTCTGACTGCCTGTATTCACACGCGCAGCATTCATCGTGCCACTGAATATACCCGGAAAGTACAAGCCGGGGTGGCGGTGGTCAACGCCGGTACCTTCGGAAGTGAACCGCACATGCCCTTTGGCGGGTTAAAACAATCAGGCAATGGCAGCCGGGAACCGGGCACTGAAGCTCTGGACGTCTACTCCGATCTGAAAAACATCCTGTTCAATATTGATCCGGACAAACTGTAGTAAATTGAAGATTGAAAATTGTAGATTGAATAATTAAGGTATCCTTTCGATATATTGTAAATGATGGAGCAATGCGAACTCCATAAATATTCAATATTCAGTATTCAATATTCATTTTTTTCATGGGGAATTTATGGCGCACAAAGATCACAATATTGTTGCACTGATACCGGCACGGTCAGGTTCCAAACGGGTGCCGGATAAAAACATACGGCCCTTGGCCGGGCATCCACTGATTGCCTACACAATTGCGGCTGCCTTACAAAGCAACATCTTCTCAGAGGTCATCGTGTCGACGGATTCGGATCATTATGCCGAAATCGCCAGACACTATGGGGCCCGAATTCCGTTTATGCGCCCTGATGACATTGCGGGCGACCAATCTCCCGATATCGAATGGCTGGATTACACCCTGCGGCGCCTGCAGGAAGATGGGCAAAGTTATGACTGCTTCAGCATCTTGCGGCCCACCAGTCCCTTTCGGCTGCCTCAAACCATCCAGCGGGCCTGGCAGGCGTTTAGCGCAGAAAACGGAGTGGACTCACTGCGGGCGGTGGAGAAATGCACCCAGCACCCCGGCAAGATGTGGGTGGTGCGCTCAAAGCGCATGACGCCGCTGCTGCCCCTGGGCCCGCCGCAACAGCCCTGGCACAGCAGCCAGTATCCTTCTTTGCCGGAGGTGTATGTCCAAAACGCCAGTCTTGAAATTGCCTGGACACGGGTTATCTTCGATGATCGAACTATCGCCGGCAACGTGGTCGTACCGTTTCTGACGCACGACTATGAGGGTTTTGATGTCAACAATCCCTATGACTGGCAGCTTGCCGAACACCTGGCTAAAACCGGTGAAGCAGTATTGCCTCAAATACCGCAATTTGTTTACTCGAAATAAAAATGTTTGCCGCAAAGCACGCGGCAATCGCAGAGAAGGTTAGCAGTGTTCATGCAGGAATACAGAAAGCTCTGGGCCCTCTGTCTTCACTGCGGTTAATCGAATTTAATATTGAAAAGGAGCACTTGCAATAATGATCGAAATTAGACTCATACCTGAAAAAGAATTCAAGCGGGTCCGGGCGGCGAATATTGATAAATACGCCAAGCTTAAAATGCTGGCCGACATGTGCCGCGCCAACACGTTTGCCACTGTAAAACGTGCCGGATCGGGGCATCTGGGCTCCAGTTTCAGTTCCCTGGACATTGTCACCGCGCTGTATTTCGCAGAAATGAACCTGGTGGAAGTGGGCCTCGACAACCCGGATCGCGACATCTATTTTTCGTCAAAAGGCCATGACGTACCGGGTCATTACGCTGTTTTTTATGCCCTGGGGATCATATCAGAAGAGAAATTCATCAATTTAAGAAGACATGGCGGCACCCATGGCCATCCGGATTTGAGCATCCCGGGCATTGAAGCCAATTCAGGTTCCCTTGGCATGGGCATATCAAAGGCCAAGGGAATGGCTTGGGCCAAAAAACTGAAATACTCCCAGGGGCGGGTTATCGTCATGACCGGTGATGGGGAACTGCAGGAAGGTCAAATCTGGGAATCATTGCAGACCACCACCCAGCAAAATATGCATAACCTGATTGTGGTTGTGGATCACAATAAAATCCAGACGGATAAAACCCTGGAAAATATTGTCGACCTGGGGAACCTGGAAGCCAAGTTCGAGGTATTCGGCTGGCATGTGGCGCGCTGCGATGGCCATGACTTTGCAGCCCTGGAAGATGTCTTTGCCAGGTTCAAACACATCGAGGATAAGCCCAAGGTGCTGATCGCAGATACGGTCAAGGGCAAGGGCATTTCCTTTATGGAAGGACCAAAGGCCTTGCAGGAAGGCGAGGGGCTCTATAAATGGCACGCCGGTGCCCCCGACGATGACTCGTTTGAGGCCGGCTACCGCGAACTGATCGATACTATCAACCAGGCGCTCCAGGGCGTCGGCCTGGAAGCATTGACAACTGAGATTATCGAAACCAGGGAAAAAAATCGTGCCCGGCTAAAAGACAGCGCTGAAAAAGTGGTCGACGCCTACGGGCAGGCGCTGGTCGAAGTGGGCGCTGAACGAGAGGATGTCGTGGTTTTGGATGCGGATTTGTCAGCAGACTGCGGCCTGCGACCCTTTGAGCATGCTTTCCCGCAGCGTTTCATCGAAAGCGGTATTGCCGAACAGGATATGGTATCCACGGCCGGGGGACTTGCCCTGCAGGGAATGCTGCCAATCGTAAATTCTTTCGGGGTATTCCTGGCATCCCGGTCAAATGAGCAGATTTACAACAACGCTACCGAATATACCAAAATCATCTATGTCTGTCACTACGCCGGCATTATTCCCGCCGGTCCGGGCAAATCCCACCAAAGCGTGCGCGATGTTTCGCTGTTTGGCGCGCTGCCCAACTGTACCGTGATTGAACCCGGCAACGCGGCGGAAACCAACGCGGCCCTGAAGTGGTGCGTCAACGAATCTAAAGAAAGCTGCATGATGCGGCTGGCTATTTCACCGTCACCGCGAACGATCGCCCTGCCGGAAGACTATCATTTTTCCCCGGGCAGGGGCACCGTTTTAAAAGAAGGCCGGGATGCCGTACTATTCGCCTATGGACCGGTCATGCTGAATGAGGCCCTGGTTGCCGCAGAGATCCTCAAGCAGCATGATGTTTCCCTGAAGGTGATAAATTTTCCCTGGTTAAACCGGGTCGATATCGGATGGCTCGAAGATGCCATCGGCATCCATGACACCCTATTTACAGTGGATAATCACTCTGAATACGGCGGACTCGGCGATTCCTTATTAAATGCCTTAATGTCGTCGCCGAAATTGGCCGGCAAAAAGCTGGTAAAATCTGCAATCGGTGAGTATCCGGCCTGCGGCACCCCCCCGGAAGTGCTGGCTTACCATCAGCTGGACGGCAAAAGTATAGCAAACCGGATTTTAAATTCCAAAAAGCAAGACCCGGTTGAAATCTGATTTTATCCGTCCCGTTAAGGGACGGATGGGATCAATCCAACAGGATCAGCGAGGGGACGCCGGAGGATTAGCGGTAAGTATTCAGTGCTGTGTTAGGGTTTAAATGGTTGACATAAAAAACATAGCCGCCCCCGGGGTTTCAAGCCGCAAACCGCGGCCGACCGTAGGCCTGGGGATGCCCTTGTACAATCAGACTCGATATTTACCGGAGGCTATCGAGTCCCTGCTTTCTCAAAGCTACGGTGACTTCAAACTGATCGTGAGTGACGACTCGACCGAACCCGGCCCGGGTCAAATCGTCAAATCTTTTGCAGATATAGATCAGCGAATTATTTACCATCGAAATAAACATCGCAAAGGTTTAATCGACAATTGGCGAAACTGCTTCCATCTGGCGGGCGAGATGGATTTCTTTGCCTGGGTTGGTGATCACGATGCCTGGCACCCGAATTGGCTGGAATCGATGATGCAAGCCTTAAGCACCCATGAGAGTGTTGTACTGGTCTATCCCCAAACCGTTAATATCGATAAAGAAGGCCGTACCCTGGACAAGAAAATAAAGCCGGGATTATCTACCCTGGGCTTGAATGACGCAGAACGGCTGAAAGTAGTATGCAAACAAGGCCGCGGATTCGGCAATATGGTTTACGGTTTGTTTCGCGCCCGTGCGCTACGCCAGGCCGGGGTTTTTCCCCGTGTGATGTGGCCTGATGTCATCCTCTGCCTCAAATTGGCGCTCCAGGGAGACATTCACCAGGTGGATGAAAAACTTTGGTATCGCCGACGGACAGATCGATTCAGCATGCCGCGTCAGAGAAAGTCGCTTTTTGTGAAGAAGCCCTGTTACTTTTATTTACCCTGGCCCCTGGTAAACGCCTGGATGTTGGCCCGGAACCTGCCGGCCTCACCCGGCTCAAATACTCGGCCGCAACTACATTTGCGTATTAAATTGGCAGCGATGTATTTGCAGCGCTGGTGGAGCAAGTACGGCGGCGGCAGTTGGATCGGATCCCCCCACGAATGGCGCAGGGGCAAAACGCCCTGGATGAAAAAAATAAAGAGACCTCTGAAAAATAAATAACACAATCGGTGGAAGCTTTCGAACACCAATGGAGAATCTACCCTATGGACCGACTTGATATTATTCAGCAAACAATTCAAAAGAAAAAGGCGCAACGCTATCTGGAAATCGGCGTCAAAAAAGGCAAGGTGTTTTTACAGGTACCTGCCCGCAGGAAAATCGCGGTTGATCCAAATTTCAAGATCAGCTTCAAAAAAAAGAAAGATGCCTGGTTGCAGGATGCATCAAATTTTTTCAATAAATATTATGAAATGACCAGCGACGACTTCTTTGAAAGGTACCACCGGCGGTTGCAACGGCTGGACGGCATTGATGTCGCATTTATCGATGGTCTGCATCGGTACCGGCAATCGTTAAAAGACGTTCAAAATTGCTTGACCTATCTCAGTCCCAACGGAGTGATTATCATGCATGACTGCAATCCGGCATCCGAAGCCGAGGCGGTTGAGGTTGCTTCGCGCGAGCAGGCACCGCGGATTAATTCGCAGGGCCAAAAATTAGGATGGAGCGGAGACGTGTGGAAAACCATCGTGCATCTGAGATCGACCCGCGAAGATTTGAATGTATTTGTATTGGATTGCGATCATGGTGTTGGAATCATCACTAAGGGCCGCCCCGAGAATAAGCTGGATTTCACGACAGAAATGATAGAAGCCCTTGCCTACGAAGATTTGGTCAGAAACAGAGAACAGATTTTAAATCTAAAACCGCCGGAATATCTGCACCAATTTTTAAGGGCGAACAGTTGATGCGGCTAAGACCTGGCATCAGTGAGATCTGCACGAATATGACGGAGGCATTTTCTGGCAATGACAGATAAAAAAATGCAATTGCTAATACCGGTAGAAAATCAGGTGCGGGAACTGGACCCCAAACTGCTTCTGGCCTGCATTGCCGCGCGGCAAGGATTTTCGTCGGTCATCGGATCGCGTCGTGAACTGGAGTTTCGAATCGACTCGTACCCCAAGAGCATTTACCTGTCCAAAAGTATGACCCGCCGCAGCCTGATATTTTTCCGAATGGCCCGCAAGTTCGGGCATGACATCGTCACCTGGGATGAAGAGGCGCTGGTTCATTTACCCCCGGAAACCTATTTCTCCCGCCGCCTGCATCCTGAAGCCATTCGACATGTATCGCATTTATTTGCCTGGGGCCGGGACAATGTGGAGCTCTGGCGACAGTACGCCCATTTGCCGGAGGATATACCGATCCACAACACCGGCAACCCGCGCAACGACATGTTGCGCCCGGAGATGCACCCGTTTTACGAGGAAGAGGTGCAAGCGCTGCGGCACAGATACGGCGATTTCCTTCTGGTCAATACCAATTTCAACCATGTCAATGCGTTTGGTTCGGACATGAATTTATTTCAACCCGTTAAGAAAGCGGATGAATTAGCCAAATTTGGCCGGGCTGCCCGCGGTATGAGCCGTGAATATGCTCAAGGGCTGTGGGATCACAAGCATGCAGTATTTAAAAGTTTCCAGCATCTCATTCCCAAACTGGATCGAGTGTTTCCGGACTTAAACATCATCATTCGCCCCCATCCAACAGAACGCCATGATGTGTATAAAGATATTGCGGCCCGCTGTTCGCGCGTCCATGTAACCAATGAGGGCAATGTCGTGCCCTGGATCCTGGCCACCAGGGTGGTATTGCACAACGGATGTACGACCGGCGTGGAATCCTTTGTCATGGGGGTGCCGTCCATCAGCTACCGGGAATCTGTTGACGATATTTATGACAACGGCTTTTACCGCCTGCCAAACGCGGTGAGCCATCAGTGCTTTAATTTCGATCAGCTGCGGGACACGATCCATCAAATATTCTCAGGCAGCCTGGGTGTTGCCGACGGTGATGAGCGCAATGCGCTCGTAAAGAGCTATCTGTCGTCCCAGGACGGGCCTCTGGCCTGCGAAAAAATGGTGGACGTCCTTGCAGAGGCCGTGACCGATCGCACCGATAACGACCAGCTCTCATTATGGGATCGCCTCCAGCGTCGGCTGATTGCCGATGGGTACCACCTGTACAAACGGCTCAAACCCAAATTACCCGGATCCCACAATCGACCCGAATTCCAACGCCACCGCTATCCGGGAATATCGATAGATACGATCAACAGCAAGATAAAACGATTACAGCACATTCTCAAAGATACGACCAGACTAAAAGTTGAGCAGCTCAACGAGGTTCTCTTTCGAATGTCGGTCTGAGGAGACTTAAAATGAAAGTATTGATTTTAGGGACAGGAAAAACAGGCACCACCGCCATGGTGTACAAGGTGGCCGGCGGCCTGCCAAACTGCCATGCCTTTTCCGGCGGTCAACCGGGTAAATATATCGGCGATTATGAGAATGCCGTCTATAAACACACCTATGAAGAGCGCAAAGGTAAAAGCTTCGACGTGTTCAAGGAACACTTGAGCAAAGAGCACTATGATCGGAAAATCTGGATGGCCCGTGATCCCCGCGATGCGGCGGTCAGCCGCATGCTGTATCGATGGCATCGGGGCTATTCGGGCAGAAAAAAGCAATATGAAGCGCACCTGGATTTAGTTTTGAAAAAGGAGAAGGCCCCCCGCTCCATCCCTTTTCATGAAATTTGCCGCTATACGGGGCACGATGACTGGCCCCGGACCGCCGATCAAGTGGTTGAGGCGGAACAGCACCGCTATGAGCAAATGCTGAAGTTTGTCAACATTCTGGGAAACGACTGGTTCTTTTTTAGGTTTGAGGATATGGTAGACAATCATGTCAAAGACCTCAATCACTATCTGGGCTTTGCAATCCAGTCCGATGCCGAAGTACCGAGTGCATCCGGCAAAGCCAAGGTGATTCGCAAAAAAGCCAGCGGGGACTGGCGCCACTGGTTTACCGAAGCGGACATGGCCCTTTACAAACCGGCCTTTGACGCCTACATGGAATTTTTCGGCTATGACGGCAATGACTGGACTCCCAGCCCGGATCCGGTAATTGAACCCCGCTACGCTTCGGTCTATATGCAGGAGTTGCCCCGTAAGGCAACCAAAAACAGTATCCTGCGCTACCTGGATCCCATAATTCAGCGGCTAACAAAATAGAAGGCGGGAGTCCTGGAAGTCAAACAGATGTTCAACAAGAAATTAGCAGAAAGCCAGGCGCTTTTCGATGACGCCTGCCGGTTTTGGCTGGAAACTGTCCAGCCGGTGACGTCGCCGCTGGTTCTGATTTCACAGATCCAGCGGTCGGGGGGATCCATGTTAAACCAGCTTTTCGATGGTCATCCGGAAGTTCATGCCCATCCGCACGAACTGAAGTTCGGCTATCCAAGAAAGGATGACTGGCCGCCGATCGATCTTGCCGACCATCCTGAGCGCTGGTTTGAAATTTTTTTCGAAGATATTGTAGTCCGGCATTTTCGATACGGCTATAAAAAAATGGCAAAGTATAAGGACACCTTTCTTTTCATTTTTTTGCCGTCGCTGCAGAAAGAAATTTTTCTCAAATATGTTGATTCCGTCGCAGCCGTAACCAGACGGGATGTTTTTGACGCCTACATGACTTCCTATTTCGGCGCCTGGCTCAACAATCAGAATCGTATCGGTTCTAAAAAGTTCGTTACCGCTTTTACGCCCCGGCTGGCGTTCTCGGATGCGAACATGGAATCGTTTTTTGACATATACCCTGAAGGTCGCTTGATCTCTGTGGTGCGCGATCCTAAAAACTGGTTTCCCTCCGCCAACCGACATGAAACAGATAAATACGGCGATATCAAAAAAGCGCTGGAGCAATGGAATGCAAGCGCTCGCAGTATGGTTCGCAATAAGAAAGCTTTTGGCGATCGCGTCTGTATGATCACCTTCGAAAATTTAATCCAGCGCAACGAATCGGTTATGCGGCATCTGGCCGATTTTCTAGCCATCGGGTTCGATGATATATTATTGACGCCGACCTTTAACAAAATTCCGGTTAAACCGAATACAAGTTTCAAGATTGAAAGCCCGGGCATCATGGTCAGTGCGCTCGAAAGATACAAGACCTTAAGCCCGGAAGCATTAAATACCATCGAGGAGATGACGGGCGATGTATATCGGCAGGTCCTTGAATCGGTTGAGTCGATTTCCTGAATCCCGAGTCAAGAATCGCGCGCCTGTCCGGTGCCAAAAATTTCGAAGATTACGCATATGTATTTATTTTTCGTAAGACACTTTAACGACATCGACCACCTAACGCCCGTTGCCTGGAAACTGCAGCGGGACAACTATCGGGTTGCGGTTTACTGTATGAGTCTGCGATATGATATCCACCAGGATTACCGTCTTCGTTTTTTAAAAGAACAAGGTGTGGCTGTCGATTATCTGTATGAGGCATTTGATGAAACGTTGGGACCGGTCCATAAAATCCTTTACGCTATTATTCGCAGGAGTTACAGGGCCCAAAACCAACTGCTGCTAAATATAAATGGACCATCCGGGCCGCTCTTGGGAGTTTTGAGCCGAGGTGCCGGTCTTCTGGGATCCATGTTTTACAAATTGGCCCGTAAAATTTACTACGATCACCGCTGGGCGCGTTCCGTTCTCGAACGCAGCGGGGCTCAAGTCGTTTGTTTTGACTACATCATGCCAAGGCTATTTGTGGTGGACGCCTTTCTAAAGGCTTCCAGGCGGATGTCCATCCCATCTGTGGCCCTGCCCCATGGGGTTCAACTGTATACCAATGAAGTGACAAAGCCCAAAGCGACGGATGCGCGCCGGTTTGCCAAATTTAACCGTTTCGACTTCATCATCGCACCCAATAAACTGCGCAAAGATATGCTGGTTAAATCCGGCGTTGCCGAGGACAAAATTTCAGTGCTGGGCAGCGCCAGATACTGCAGCGCCTGGCTGGAGCAAAACCATAAAATTCTTCCGGAGGCAGGTGCGGCGTTCAGTCGTAATTCGGCAAAATTAAAAGTTGTTCTAATGCCTTCCAAGCCCCAATGCCAGCTGGATATGGAGCGGATGTTTGCTTCATGCCGGCTGATCGCTGAACGCAGCGGTATTGAGGCCGTGATCAAACCTCATCCCCGGACGCGCAAGATCGACCAATTCGGCAATTACCCCCTGCCCGATGTATCCTATATGCTGACGGCTAAATTGTGCGAGTGGGCCGATGTTCTTCTCGTTGTGGGTTCCAGCGTTATCACGGAGGCGCTCATGCGGGGCAAGCCGGCCCTTTACCTCAAATATCTGCATGCCAATACAACCCTGTTTGAAGAATTAAACGCCTGTTGGACAATCCACAATGAAGATGAGCTCAAACAGGCCTTAGCGTCTTTGGAGGCCGACAGGACCGGTGTTCCCTATGACGAAGCCAATGTCGCAAAATTCATCGCGCAAGTTGTCCGGGGCGGTGACGACAGACGCGATGTGCTGAGCGCCTATGAACAGTTTATCGCGTCCTGTGCAGCGGGTAAAATCCCCGGGGCAAGGCAATAACGAAAAAAAATAACACCGGCCCCTGCAGGCCGGAAAAAACAGCCGTGAATCGGTAATCACCAAAGGGTGCAAAAAAGGACGCCGGTTGATGTATTATCAAACCATCAGGAAAATGGATACAAAGAATAAATTGGCCAAAAGGATAATAAGGGCCCTTATTTCTGAACAAAAACAGAAACAATTGAGCGTCCGCCTTAAGAATAAATCACGAACCCGGTTGATAAATGAATACTGCAACCGCAAGGAAGCCAGTTTCAAGGCGCTTTTCCAGACTTGTCTGAAGCACGTATCACCGATCACGACACCCCAGGTATGGATATCTCAATTTGCCCACTCCGGGGGCTCACTGCTCAACAGACTTTTCGATGGACATCCCGCGATCTTCGCCTTTCCGGATGAATTGCTGAATGGAGCTCCTGCCGAAATTCCCTGGGCCGAAATTGATCCCAATGACGATCCGCAACGCTGGATCGAAATATTTATTGATTTTTTAAATCCCCGACACATACCGCCAAGATTCAAGCCGGCCACAAACCACAAAGGGGCGTTGCCGTTTGTGTTTCTTCCTTTGCTGCAAAAACAGATTTTTTTAAAGTATTTAAACACCATCAAACCGCTAAAGCCGCGAGATGTGTTCGATGGCTATGTGACGGCCTGCTTTGGGGCCTGGTTAAATTACCAAAATCACAGCCGGCTCAAAAATTTTGTTACCGTATCGGCGCCAGGCGTGGCCACGCTGAAAGAGAAGACGGCGGGTTTCTTTAGTATTTATCCGGACGGCCGGCTGATTTGTTTGATTGCGAATCCACAAACCTGGTATCGTTCTGCCTTGCAAGCGCAACCGGAAAAGTACGCGGATGTCAACTGGTCCGTGATGCGCTGGCAGGAAAATCTCCGTTCGGTGCTATGGATCAAGGATCGCTTTGCTGATCGCACCTGCCTGATTAGCGCTGAAGAATTGGTAAACAAACCCGAACCGGTGATGCGGCATCTGGCCGGGTTTTTAGGGCTGCCGTATGATTCTATCCTCTTGATACCAACATTTAATGGCGATCCAATTTCAATCGACACCAGTTTCAAAATGGCGACGGTTGATTCTATCAAACGTCAAAGCAAAGAGAACCCGACTTTGAGTATGGATCAATCGAAAATTATAGCCGCGATGACGCAGGATGATTATCAGAAATTTTTAAACGAAACCGTACGTTTTTAATCACATGGGGCCCTCTAAAAGCTCAGAACATAAATCAGGCATTCGCGAGCCGACATTCTCGCATAACCCGGTAAAGCAGGGGAATCGGAGCAACGATTGTGTTAAACTGCCTAAACCGCAAGTGTATCTGGGTATGCCGTTGTATAATCAAACGCAATTTCTACCGCAGGCCTTAAGCTCCATCCTGGCGCAGACATATCGCGATTTTCGATTACTCGTGGTCGACGACTCGACTGAACCCGGGCCGCAAGCAATCATTAAACAATTTGCGTCCCAGGATAACCGCATAATTTATATGAAGAACAGGTCGCGCAAAGGGATGGTTGGAAACTGGAGATCTTGCTTCCAGCAGGCTGGCAAGCCGGACTACTATGCCTGGGTCAGTGATCATGATGTCTGGCACCCGCAGTGGCTGGAGTCGATGATTCTTGCTTTGAATGCCAATCCTGAGGCAGTTCTGGTTTATCCCCGGTGGGTGTCGATCGATCTTGAAGGCCGGCGACATCCGAAAAAGAAGCCTTTCGTATTTTCCACCGGCGGTCTGAGCGAAGCACAGAGAATCAGGGCCGTCTGTCGCGATGCGCCGAAGTTCGGTTATATGGTGTATGGGCTGTTCCGTGCACCCGCTCTGCGCCGGTCCGGAGTTTTTCGGCGTGTATTGTTTCCGGATGCAATTCTTATGCATGAGCTTTGTCTTCAGGGACATTTCATTCAGGTCGACGCCGAATTATGGTACCGGCGCAAAAACGCCGCCTTTAGCATTGCCAGACAAAAGCGGTCGCTTTTTGTCCAAAAGCCCTGGTACCTCTTTTTGCCCTGGCCGCTGGTCAATGCCGCCGCCCTGGCGTGGAACACCGTTCTGCAGCCGCCAACCCGGAATTGGCGATATCGTTATGGGGGCGCTAAAATTGCCGTGTCGTATTTGCTTCGCCAGCTGGGCCGCCTGGGTGAAGGCAGTTGGATCGGCTCATATCATGAATGGCGCCACGCGAAAAAGCCATGGATAAAAAAACTAAAACGGCGCCTCAAAAACCGGCGCTTGTCCAAAGCGGCCTGAACATCGATAAGGAAATGACACAAGGAAAAGTTGGCCAGCAATGAAGATATTTTTCTTGATGAAAAAATCGGGATACCTGCGCAACTATGCATCTGTGGTGCGCCTGCTCGCTGCCAGGGGCCACCGGGTTCAGCTGGGCTTTTTAAAAATAGACGAAATTTATCCCCGAACCGCGATCGATCAGGAAGTAAAAGATATTCCCGGGGTGAGTTATATTATTCCTCCAAAACGAATTTGGCTTTGGAAAAAACCGGCTGAATTCATCCGGGTGCTGCAAACTTATCTGCGGTTTTTAGATCCCTATTACAATGACGCATATAAACTCAGAGCCAGAGCGGCTGCCATGCTTCCGCGGCCCGTGAGCTGGCTGGTCAGGCTAATCGTCGGCCACAATCGCAATCGATTATGGGCCGTGGTAAACGTCTTAAGAATAATCGAACGCAGTCTGCCATTGGATCGCGCGATACTAAAATTTTTCAGATCCAATCGGCCGGACGCGTTTTTGGTAACGCCCCTGATCGATATGAGCGTCAGTCAACTTGATTGGCTGAAGTGTGCCAGGGCGCTGGGCATCAACACCGCACTGGGTGTTGCCAGTTGGGATAATCTGTCAAACAAGAGTTTGATTCAAATAGAGCCCGATGTCGTTTTGGTATGGAATAAAAATCAAGAACAGGAGGCGGTCGAATTCCACCGCATACCGGCCGAGAAAATTATCATTACGGGAGCCCAGTGCTACGATCGTTTGTTTGAGCGCCGACCCTCTACCTCGGGGGAAGAATTTCGTAAAAAAGTCGGTCTGTCTGATAAAGGTCCTTATATTCTCTACCTGTGCTCATCGGGCTTTATCGCGCCCCGCGAAGTAGATTTTGTAGCCGATTGGATTGATCGCCTGCGAAGGTCACCGGATCCCCAGCTCAACAGGATTGGCGTTTTGGTCAGGCCCCACCCCCAAAATGCAAACCAGTGGGGCCGGGTAAATTTTTCAGATCATGAAAATGTCGCGATTTATCCCCGGCAGGGAGCCAATCCGATCCATGGGGATTCGTTAAATGATTTCTTCGATTCCATGTATCACAGTGTTGCTACGATCGGCATCAATACCAGCCCGATGATTGAATCCGGCATTCTGAATAAGCCCGTCCTGACGGTCTTAGCGCCACAATTCAAGGATACCCAGAACGGTACGATTCATTTTCACCACCTGGTGGATGGCGGCCTTCTAAACATCAGTCAGGACCTGGATGAACATCTTCAACAATTAAGCCGGGTTTTAGCCAACCGCAAATCCTATCAGGCGCGCATCAAAGATTTCATCCGAAGCTTTGTTCGTCCTCATGGACTGGATAAAGAATGTACACCTATTTTTGTGGAAGCCATTGAGAATTTGAACCAATCGACCGTATTATCTCCAGCAGATGTCCCGCAGTGGTGGCCGCTAGTGCGGTTGCTGTTGTTTCCCTGGGCCGCAATATCATTCACGGTTAGAAGATTTAATTCCTACCTGCAAAACAATTCTTGGTGATGCATAGGATTAGAATCGGGCAATTGCATTTTGCTGCGTGAACCCTTTATCTGCACCTGATTTCAAATACTTTATCATAGATTTGTTCCAGATGCAGTTTGGCGTCGAGGCCGAGCAGTTGCTGGAAACGATCCAGCTTTTCCGCCAGCTCAGCGGAACTAATCCCGGGATAGCGATGTCGCTCGAAATCCACTGATTTAAATGACCCCGGCCGATACGCTTTATAGACCTTGTTCATACGGCGGTGAGTTGCCTTAAACCAGCCTTCCATCCGTCTGTACAGTTCCGGTTCCGGTGTTTGGGACAGGTCGGCGGCGATGGTTGCCAAAATATCGACCATCCGTTCACAGGCGAGCGGACCTTCCCGGCCCGCTAAAAAACGATCGATCAGCGTTTTTCTTTCCCCGCCGTCAGCAGCACCGAGTTCACCGCTAAGAATTTGCGCGAGCGTTGACCGTAATTCTTTGAAATCGAAACACTGATGACTCAAGCGGTTGGGCAACTGATAAAAGCCGTCGTCATAGTAGTCATTGACCGTCGCCCGGTAAGAAACGGCAGGAACGCGCATGAGATAGGCTTCAACCCCTGTGGTACATCCGTTGTGAATGATTGCTTTAGCGGCCATTAGCCAGGGCACCACGTTGCCCTCATTGGTTACCCGCACGCGCTGGCATCGGTCAGCGAGCCTGTGATAGATTTCCTGATTTTCAGTGGGATGCGGCCGCACCACAATGGTGTTTTCCGGGAAGGCACGCTCCAACTCGGGAATCAGTTTCTGGAAATCTTCAAAGACGGCCTGTTTATGGTCCCGAAACCCCTCGGCATACTCCCGGGTCATGCCGCGGGCGGCCTGGCCGAACTTGGCTTCATCCCCGGGCGCCGTCACCGGCTGGAACAAATTCTGGGCCGGATAGAAGGCATTGACATGATTGAAATTGGTATTAACGAGGATGAAATCGCCGTGTGTCTTGCGGATCTGATCGGCCTCGGCTTTATAATACCCCTGCATATCCGGCCGCAGCAGGTCAACCCGCGGATTGCCGGTGATATGGATCGGAATTGCCGGTGGCAGTTGGGGATACCGGCGCCACAATTCAGCATTGTCTTCACCCCAGGCAAACAAATGGGATACATACTCCATACCTGCGGGCGAAAGTCGACGCGAAAAATATGTCTCGGCCGGCAGATGAACCAGCGCCTCTTCATCCCAGGCCACTATTTCATGACCCAGCAAACGGGCGATCGGGAAAAACCTGCGTTTTACGATTCTCAGAGATTTGGACAAGAAGACACCGCGCGGAAAGGACGCGATGTGGTTTTCGATTTTGCGTTTGGGCCCGATGATGGAAGTCAGGCCCCGTTGGGCGGCCACACATGCCAGCAAAAGTTTGGCGTCCAGTTCGCGTACCTGGTTTTCCACCGGAATTAACAGAACCGGTTTTTTCACGGAAATACACTCTTTTTCATTTGGCATGAACCTTTTATACCAGACTTTAAGTGCTTAAACCATTGAAATATTAATTTATCAATAATGAACCGTTCAAACCGGCATTGTTTCAACGTATTTTTTTATCTTTGCAATTTGACCCAGATATGATAAATTTGGTCAGACTCTATGACTATGTCTGAAACAAAAGTATCTTCTGCATTGCGGGCCGACCAGCCAGACCCAACGGTACTGGCCGTAATCTCTATTGCAACCATCTACTGGCATATCACTTTAATCAACCTCACCTAATTTTTGATATCGATACAATATGAAATCTCATAACCTTTATGGATTGAAAAACGAGGGGCTTCTAAAATTTTGGAAAAAAGAGCCTTTGCCGCAGTTATCAGCAGCGTTGAAAGAGGCCCGTGTCAAAGTAGTAGATGTCGGTGCCAGAGGTGGGGCAATCAAAGAGCTAATACGTTTTGCACCATTTATTCATTATGTCGCCATAGAACCCGAACAAAAAGCCCGCAATCAATTGAAGTTTGAAGCACCCTGGCAAAACGTAACCACGGTTCCATATGCGTTGGGATTGGCTGAGGGTAAGCATACCTTACATGTTACAAAACAACCCGGAATGAGTTCTTTATTATCACCTAATCCAAGCGTTGTTGAAAGATATCCTTCTGCTGATGCTTTCCAAGTTGTCGATCGACAGGAAGTGGATTTGATGACGCTTGACAAAGCAGCTGACCAATTTGGTTTCCGTGATACCTGTTTTTTGAAACTTGACACTCAGGGCACTGAACTGGACATTCTGAAGTCTGGACATCGGATGCTCAAGAATTTTTTGATCGGCATAGCAGTCGAGGTGTCATTTCAGGAATTTTACCAATCACAGCCTTTATTTTCTGAAGTCGACAAATTTCTGCGAGATAACGGTTTTCGAATTTTTGAACTTGACCGGGCACTTTCTCGTCGAAGGAATCTCAGTGCAACACTGTTTTCAAAGCGAGAAATAATATGGGCCCATGCCTTATATCTAAGGGAACCAGCGGAAATAATAGATTCCTCTTATAACCAAGGAAATTGCTCCACGGAAAGTCGCCACAACAATTGGCATAAGGATAATCCGGAGGCCAATGGCTGCAAAACGAAATTATTACAATTACTTCTCTTGGCATTAGCCTACGAGTATATCGATTTTTCACAAGAGATTATCAGAGTGATGATCCAAGCGAAGATGGTAACTGCTGAAGCTGGAGAACAACTCTTATTAGAAGTGCAAAGCTATGCCCGGAGACGGACTTTCAAAGTTTGGTTGAAACTGAAAAAATTTCCAGGGAAGGGGAAAACGTTTGACATAGTTCACAAAGATCGGAAGCTGCGCTTTAGGATTAAATAGAATGCCTATGAATAATGCCCTCTTTAAACGGATGACCGGCGCTGGGAGAATACCATTAAAAGTACTATTTGTGATTAAATCTTTATCGCAATTTTCATACATGTCATCAATTGTCAAATCACTTGACAGTTCTGGTCACCAAATCCAACTGCTTTTTGATCCGGTCTGGAGCAAAACCACCTCCGATCATGTTGTTCGGCAATTCATTAGCCGAACTGACAATGTTGCTATGGATTGGTCCGTGCAACGGACCGATAAATGGCGCCGATGGATTTTCTTTTCACGGGAGTTCCGCAGTTACATAAGCTACACTAAACGTGGCGACCAATCGTCTTACTACCTCAAACGCTGGAACGGATATCTTCCTAGGATAATAAGGAAATTTGTATATTTTCGACCTGTTCGATTCTTGCTTTCCCACAGCCCGGTTTACCAGTGGCTTGCTGCCGTTGAAACGCATGTCCCACCGGATCAGAAGATAACCGCAGATTTACTTCACAGAAAACCCGATGTTATTGTAGTCACGCCGATGAACCAACGTTATTCAGAGGAAGTAGAATATGTAAAAGCGGCGAAAATACTCAATATTCCAACTGTTGTACCGGTCATTAGCTGGGATAACCTTACGACCAAAGGCATCTTCCATGTCATCCCCGATCTGACGCTGGTATGGAACGAAGAACAGCGCAGTGAGGCCATAAATATCCACAGCGTGCCGGAGGAGAATGTGTTTATTACCGGGTCGCCATTTTTTGACAAGTGGTTTGATGCCAGCAAACTGCTGGAAGATCGTCGCATTTTTTGCCAGAGAATGGGGCTTGATCACACGAAACCATTTTTTGTATATCTTGGTTCTTCCGCAAAAATTGCCCGTGATGAAACCTGGCTACCGCAGAGCATTTATAACGGTTTGAAATCACATTCCAAAACAAGTATTCGAAATATAGGTATGCTTGCAAGGCCTCATCCTGTAAACGCAAAACACTATAATCAGTTGATCGGAGACCGCCTTGTAGTTTGGCCCAAAGATGGTGCTTTGCCTGAAGCCCGGGATTCACAACGTGATTTTTATAACGCTCTAAGGCATTGTGAGTTCACCCTTGGGATCAATACCTCTGGAATGATTAACGCCATTGTCAACGCTAAGCCCTGTTTGACGGTTTTGACTGATCAATACCAATTAACTCAGGAAAAAACAGTTCATTTTAGGCAACTTCTTCAGGCAGACGTGCTTGATATAAATCATTCTCCCCAAGAGGCCATTGATTCTATAGTGCGTCTGCTGGATGGTGAGGACAGGCATTGTGATCAACGACAGCAATTTGTGCTGAAATTCGTCCGTCCCCACGGGCTTGAGATTGGGGCAGGAAAAGCGGCTGCCCAGGCGATTGAGTTGATCGCCAGGGGTGGATCGATCGACGAAATAAAAGCATCAGTGCCGTATTAACTCCCCTCGGTAGAGATAATTTGGCGAATTAAGGACGGCGATATTTGCTGGTCTATAAACAGATTCGAGTAGCAAGTAGCAAATAATCCGGAGCCTGGAAACCCGGCTTTGTCGCCACCTCGGAGCAGCGGTGGTTGCTCCAATCCACAAAATGGAATAAAATCACCTGTCCCCTGTCTTATCTGAGGTCTTGCGCAAACGCCACTTTCTGCAGCCTGATGTCGATTTTGCCGATAGTGGCGATCCTGCCGCTCACCTGAACCGGAAGACCGGAATCTGGGTCTACGTATATATCAAAATCGCCTTTAAGCCCCAGGAATGAAAACTCCTCCGGTTCTTCGTTGTTTTGCGCCAGGCAGCGCGGCTCAAAGGATACCTGAATGGCATCAATTACAGTATCTCGGCGCGTTTGATTGGTCCCCGACTTTTCGATATACTTCACTTTCAACCGCCGCGGTCCGTCGACGGACACCTTAACCTGGTGCAATTGTTTTTTATTAAAAACACACAAATTCAGGGGGGTATCCGGTTTCCATTGTTTTATGACCGATGCAACCAAAAAAAGGCCACTCGGCTCCAACACGGTTGAACATCCCGGGCTTGCAGGGTCATAGGGATAAAATGATTCCCTGGCCTTGGTCCAGTTCTCCAGCGGCAAATTCGCCTCCCGTGAATCCTTCGGCATTTTCTTCAGCCGAAAAACGCCCGTATCCGTATAACGGTAGCTCTTTTGCCACTTTTCTTTCCCCAGACGTTGCCTGATTCGCTGCAGTGCGGCGGCACCATTCGAATCTATCCATGATTGAGTGGTTAAAAATTCTTTGTAACCCAGCAGTGGTTTTATATTCGAGTTAATTTTTATGGAAAATACGGTCGCGCGGGACGTGGGCACGGCGCCACCGCCGGGCACAGGGATTAGAAAATCGGCCGCTGCTTCAGCCTGAGAGGCCGAAAGGTAGATATCGGTTGTCACTTTGCCAAAAATACTTTTGGCCCTGTAGGAAAGATGATTCCATAAAACCTTATCCGCATCGATTTCAAAAGCAAAAGCTGTTTTCCCAACGCTAGCAATGCTATGCCAGCCAAAGGCATAAAATATCAATAAACCCAGCATGAATGGCAATCTGAAGAACAATTTCATATTCACCCATTATATCAGACTTTAAATGTTTAAACCATTGAAATATTAACTGAATTTTAGAGCAACAATTACCGCCCCAATCAATTGCGACAATTTGACCTCAAACTTCACTGAAGATCCAATGCTGGATTCCCTCACCGTATAACCCCGGTTTTTTACCCCAATTTATCTCTGTCTGTTGATCACCCACTCAAGAATTAAACTAAACAACCGATATATCTTTATATCGAGCCCGATTAGGTTGATCCGCCATAAGATTAACCCATGGCAGATGCCATGCGATTTGAATAAATCCAACGGAAAGCGAGAGGAAACCACGTGCCGATCTTAAAGCCGGGGAAACAGGCCAAATTGATTTCCTTTTTATTTGGCGTTTTTTTAATGGGCCATATCTTTATCGCCTCTGATACCTGCGCAGCACTAACTGAAAACATCAAAGCTGTCTATTTACCTTCCCATTGTTTTACGGATCGCAAGATCAGTGAATTCACCCACTATGCAAAGCTGACCGGCCTGAATGCCGTGGTGCTGCATGTTAAGGACCCTCACGGGTGGATTCGATGGAAATCCAACAATCAACTTGCCAAAAAAATGGGTGCCGTCGCCTCAAACGGATTGGTCGAACACACTTTGCGACGGTTAAAGCAGCAGGGATTTTGGTGTATTGCGAAATTAGATGTTTTCGTCGATCACCGGCTGGTCTACCATAATCCTTTCTTGGGTATTCTGGACGTACGAACCGGCGGACCGTGGAATGATAAAAATGGTTTATACTGGGCCAATCCATTTAACCGGAAGGTTTGGCAATACAATATCGCGCTTTGTCAGGAGCTGGTGGATCTTGGCTTTGACGAAATTCAATTTGATTATATTCGATTTCCCAGTGACGGTGACCTTTCCGTAATTAATTACCCGGCTAAACCCGAAAATTCTACCAGGACAGAATGCATCGGCAAATTTTTAGAAACGGCCTACAAAAAGTTGAAGCCAACCGGAATAACCATTTCGGTCGATGTATTCGGATTGGTGGCATGGAAAACCAAAGATTTCGGTGTCGGCCAGCAGATAGAGGCCATGGCGCCGAATGTCGATGTAATTTGCCCGATGTTCTACCCATCACATTTTCCAAAAGGCTTTTTGGGACAACAGAAACCCGCAGAAAACCCGCTCGAAATCATGGAGCTCAGTACGAAGCGGATGCAAAAGCGCACGGGTAAAAAGATTCGCCCGTGGATCCAGGGATTCTGGTATACACCGGCGGAAATCAACGCCCAGATCGATGGCCTGTCCCAGGCGCATACCAACAGCTGGTCCGTCTGGAATCCATCCGGCAACTATTCTGCAACATATGCGGCGATTGCCCTACGATTGAATCAGGTGTTTCCCGAACCCCAATTTTATCCACCTGTTACAGAAATTTGTCAAAACGATGAGCGCGTGATCACGGGCAAATCAAGAATTGTCAATTTAACCAATTATAAACAGGGATACACCATTATTTCTCTGGAAGAATCCGCCAAGGGCGCAGCAAAATCCTACTCAACCCTGATTCAGGTTCTTGAGACACTGGATGAGGGGATTATGGACAGAATTCTAGCTGCCCGCGAAATACCTTTTTCACGCTTAACCGGCAAATATAAAAAGAAGCTGCACCTGGCCGAATTGATCTGCCGGGATCTGCAGGTCAATCCTCGCGTATTACGGCCCAAACCAATCTATATTGACTGGCAAAACGACTGTCTGTTTACCCGAACCATTCCCCAGGACCATCTGAGCAACTATCGCATCGCCGGTGAAGCAGCATTTGCGAAAGATCAGGATATATACGCAAAATTTCCAGGTCCGAAGGATCGATAAGAAAATGCGGCCTCGGTTGGACAGCGAACCGCAGAATATCGAATATCGAACCGCACAATGTCGAAGGATGGAATCGCTGTCCTCAATCTAATTATTCAAAATGATAGAATTCTTCCTTCCGGCATTCGGCAGGCAATATTAAAAACGACGGAGCGAAGCGATATCAATAAATATTCATTATTCATTTTTCAATATTCATTTCTCCGCCTCAGGCGGACCCGGCCTTGGTACATCTTTCGGATCACAGCTGAGTTTATCAAAGTCTGCCGCCAGAGATTCAATTCGTTTTAAGAGATAAGATCGCTGTGCCGGGGTTAACAGTCGATTCAATCGAATGATGAAGTTGATGGTAATTTCGATGTTGGTCTCTATTTTCGCTTGATAGGCCGGGGTCCTTATAAGTTCGGGATTTAAGATGAAGCCCAGCAGGGCTGCCCGGAATTCCGGCGTGCTGCTTCTTCGAGCGAGCAGACGTCGCGCTGCGGCCTGGATCATTTCACGATTCCGCAGCCAGTCTTCAGTTATGGGCACCATCTGCTCACTCCAGGAAGAGATTGCCTCTTACTGGTCGGCGGTCATATTCGATAGCCAATATTTCAGCCGGTTATTCATACGTTTTTGACGATTCTCGTTCAACTGTCGGGGAAGATTTTTTTTCATGGGATACACTGGGTCAGAAATTATTGCGCGTTTACCCTTGGAATCGTCGATTAATGACTAGTGAAAAAACTAGCTCTGCGGAAATTCGTGCGAACAACCTTAAAATATTTACATCCGTTTCATACGGACCATTAGGTTTAATCCAATCCTGCTATTGCTATTATTCAGGGCGGAGTAATTATAGACAAGGAAATTAACAACTATCTAGCTGATCGCAAGCACCAGCATTGAAAAATAGGCCTAAATTCTGTTTTAAAATATGATCCGGCACATATAAACTTTGTAGGTTTTCATACAAACAAATCCGACGCCATTTAGATTCGGTTAGATTTTTTGTATACCGCAATACAAGGATGGGTTTAAAAGGCGGATTAATTAATTCAAAAGTTCGTGAACGACATCCAGTAATTCTTGCAGTGCAAATGGTTTATCAAGGGTTTTAGCCCCCAGTTTTTTCGCCATATCAAAATCTATATCCGTTCCATACCAGCCGCCGCCGGACATCGCGATCAGTTTAACATCCGGAAAAGCTTTTTTAAGTTCGATAATGGTTTCAATCCCCTCTTTCTCCGGCATGATGATATCGGTGATAATCATATCAGCAGGTTTTTCATAAAAATACTGGATGCCCTCCTTGCCGTTGGCAGCCTCCACAACTTCGAATCCGTCATTGACTAAAACTTGCTTTATGACACACCGAAAACTCTCTTCATCATCGATAAGCAATATCACGGGAGGCATATCATCAGGCTCGCCCGCCACTGTGCGGTTGAGATTCGGTTGGATATTATCTTGCAGATGACGGCTTGCCGAATCGGATAATGTTTTCCCATTTTCCGGCAGACCCCTTTCGAATGCACTTTTTTCCAAAGTGTCAACTCCTGCTTGTACCTCGTGGGCAGCACAGATATGTGCAGTTGCCAGCTCCTCAAAATGCTCCATAAAAGCTCCTGTTTCCCCTATTAAGAATAAATCCTTTGCCACAATTGCCATTTTTTGTTTCAATGCAAGCTGGAAATATATTTTCCAGCGCAAGATGGTGTGGCTTCCCCAGTCAAATAAAACGGTTGAAATAAAAAGTTTATACAATTTTTATGCCAATTCATCGGAATTGAAAAATTTAATTTATTTTCAGAAACTTAGCGCAATACTTGAAAGGCTGTTGGTTGAAATATTGACAATAATTGTCATATATTATGCCTGTAATTGTCACACTTTAATAGTTTCCGAATAATAGGTTAGTATATTCAACGGCAGGATCAAATTAAAGAAGAATCATTATGAATAGTCAGATTTGCAACAAAGACATTACGCTGGCCAATATGAATGTCTGGTTCGGATTGGACTGCCGCGGCATTGTTAAATTCGGAGAATATGAATCCAGTAAAATAAGGGCCGCCAGATTCAAAAATCTGACCAATGGATTTAAGGATTTGCAGCCGGATGTTATGGGGATTCAGGAAGCAAACCCGCTGCCGGAATATGTGAGAAAATTATCAAATGCCCTGGGCTACGAGGCGGTTTGGAAAGTAACCAATTCCGGCATCAAGTTAATGGGATTCGGTATTCCTAGGAATTTTACAGCCGGAAATGCCATTCTGGCTCAAAAGGGCCATCGCTTAAAATACCTCGGCCGCCGACGTCTCAGTGGTATGGGGTTGCAGACCAAATATTTATCGATGCATTTTAGGGAATTACGCGATGTCATTGCCGCCCGGGTCAATATCCGGGGCCATTCGCTGATTGTCTTCAATACTCAAATCCATTACAGCGTTATTTGGAACACAACCTGGCAAAAAAGCTTAACGGTAATGATCGAGAACTACGATATTCCACCAAAGGCAAAAGAAAACCTGCTGGAATCCATTAAAAAAAGCAATAGACGCCGACAGCAAGAAATCTCACGGCTCATTGATTTTGTAAAAGATATCACGCAAAAATATAAATATCCTTACGTAATTATGGGAGATTTTAATGCCACGGCTGGATCTTCTGAAATGGCGGAACTTGTCGCCGAGCTTGCCCTGTTGGATACATATGCCGTAAAACACCCGCATAAAATTGGATTTACCTGGGATCCGGGCAATAATACCAATACCGGGTATGATGCCTCGCCATTCTGGGCCAATGGCATCACACCGCGCGATCCATTGAACGAGATAGAAGCTCATTTTGACCGTGAGATGGCACGACGAATTGATTTTATATTTTTATCTTATCAATTTGACCCAAATATGATAAAGGAAGCAGATTTGATATTTACTCGGCCGACAAATGGTCTTTTCGCATCCGACCACTTCGGCTTGCAGGTGGTGCTCAAACAGCTGCCATAATGGATAAGACTGGCAATATGAATAGTGGCACATATCGATCCGCCAGCGGCGGATACGCCTGGAGGATTCATCAGTCGTCATTCGATGCTCGATAGCCAGTATCAAGTATCGAATATCTGAACCGAACGCCATCAGAAGCCGTCCCTAAGGAACACCGACTCTTAATTTCCAATTTTATGCCGCCGAGCGCAGAGGATGGGTGAACCGTATGAATGCTTCGACGTTTAAATTAACCAAATCACCGATGCGTCTCAGGCCGCTTGAATCCAGCGATCGAGCGAAATTTGAAACAATTGCGGATACTACGGTACGCACCGGCCTGCCGGACTCAATGGTACTGGCCGTAATCTCTCTTGCGACCATCTACTGGTTGCTGGATTCCATATTAAACGTTTTTTTTTCCAATAACTTCAATCTAATCGCCGAACTTGTCGGACCCGATCTGTACGATATTTATCTGCGCGTCATCGTCCTGTGCCTGTTCATCATGTTTGGTTCCCATGCCCAATCCGTCATCAACAAACTCAAAGTTGCCAAACAAAAACTAAATGAATCCGAAGAGCTGTGGCGTTCATTGGTGGCTACCGCACCGGACATGATAACCGCCGTGGATCACAAGGGGATTATTCGCTTTATAAATCAGGATATTGCTGAACTGCCCCCTGAAAAAGCAATCGGTAAGAGTTTCTATCAATTTTTGCCACAGGAATATCGTTACCTGGCCGAGGAGTGCATCGAAAAGGTCTTTCAGACCGGTGAGACGGAAAGTTTCGAAGTCCGTATGGGTACGCATATGGATTCTAAATGGTATACGTACCGTATTGGCGCTTTAAGGCTGGGCCGCAAAGTTATCGCCGCAACCATTATCTCATCCAACACCACCGAATTTAAACAAGCCGAAGAATTGGCCCGCTATAAGGAATTGCTTGATAATGTTGCCGAAGGGGTGTTTCTGTTCAATCCTAAAGGAAGATTTATCGAATCCAACGATCGAATCCTGCAAAGTACCGGCTACACCAAAGCCGAGTTCTTGGAGCAAAATATCACAAAAATTGTGGAAACCGAACATGTTCCATACGTCGAAGGCATGTTGGAAAAGGTCACCCAGGAAAAAGAACTCCGCTTTGAACTCAACATCAGAACCAAAAGCGGCAGCGTTATTCCGAACGAGGTCAACTGCCGCTATGTTTCTTATCTTGGAAAACCCTGTTTTTTATGCGTCGCAAGAGATATTACCGAAACAAAGTTACTTCACAACCAGTTGCTGCGATCGGAGCGGCTGGCAGCGACCGGACAACTCGCGGCATCCATCGCCCACGAAATCAACTCTCCTTTGCAGGGTATTACCGCCCTGTTGAGCGTCATCCGAATGAAGCATGCCAAGGATGAGGATCTATTAAAAAATATAGACCTGATTAAAAGTGCCTTTGTCAGTATCCGAAATACGGTTCGAAACCTCATTGACCTTAACCGGCCGGGCCAAGAGAAAAAGCAGCCGATGGATGTTAATCAGGTCATCGAAAACACAGTCGCCCTGATACGCAGTTATTTGAAAAAAAACATGGTGAACATCAAGTTAAACTTGGCTGCCGAAACATCAAATATCAATGCTTCTCCCCAGCAAATCGGTCAGGTCATAATGAATTTGATCAACAATGCCGTAGATTCCATCATCAATTCGCCGGACTTTCATAATAATATAAAGGGGTCTCATTCATTTGGCGGTGAAATCAGCATCGACACGGATAATCGGGGAGAAGAATTTATCATCACTGTCAAAGACACCGGCCCGGGTGTTTCCAAAAACGATATGGACAGTATTTTCGACCCATTTTTCACGCGCAAAAAAACGCTGGGCATGGGCGTCGGACTCTCGATCTGTCATGGTATCATCGAAGACCATAAAGGAACTATTATTGCCGATAATTTAGCCGAGGGCGGGGCAAAGTTTACCATAAGCTTGCCGTTGTAGTACCTGAATTTTGCTCGTAAATAACCCTCAGGGCGGATTAATTGGCGGGCAGGGTGATCTCGAAACTCGGCGGTGTGATTTGCTCGACTTTTACCCCGGACGGTAAATCAACATTTTTACCGCTTAACCTGATCTTGTGTTTACCGGCTGCCAATCCATTCAAATTTACGCGCACCACCACTTCCTCCGGCTGTATTGCCTTGATCTGGCGCTGCCGACCTGAAATAGTCAAATCCACCGCCTTCATTGCTCCCTGTCCCTGCGGTATCTCTGCCGCAGCGTTCTCAAAACGAACCGGCGCGCTGAAAGTAATCTTGATTTCCTGTTGGCTTGCCAGAAATAACCAGGCCATGGAAACAAGCGCGAAGGCCGTTAATTTCTGTTTCCAGTTTTTAATGAAAAAATCTTCCAAAAACCGTTGAATCGTCGGCACATGGATTTGCGGGCCTCCCAGCCATTCATTGAGCTTTTCCTGCAAGCTCTCCGATTGCTGCCAGCTGACGAATTTACCACCGACGACACTGACCACCTCGGATCTTTCTTCGGATACTACCAGACACACGGCATCCGTCAACTCAGACAGGCCCAGAGCCGCGCGGTGCCGGGTACCGAACTGATCCGGCAGGTCCTCTTTTTCAGACAACGGCAAAATACATCCCATGTGAGTCAGACGTTCCTGGTTAACGATCACAGCACCGTCGTGAGCCGGCGCGTGGTGATTGAAAATGCTCTTGATTAACAAAGGATCCGGCAGGGCCATAATTTTTTGGCCGGCATGGATAAGCTCGGAAGGATTGTCATCTCTGGTTAGAACAATCAGGGCACCGGTTTTCTCCGCTGCCAATTCGAATAAAAGCGGTGCCAAATTTTTGTTAAATGTTCCCCGCAAGACTCGCCGACGCGATTTAAGGAAACGCAACGGACTGACCTTCTCCAAAACCTGGCGGATCTCGGATTGAAAGAGAATCAACAGCAATATTAAAAGTACTTGCCACAAAATCTGGAAAACCCAGGTTGTCAGGAATAGCCCCCACAGCTTGGCCACCGAATATATTCCCCCCAGCACGACCAGCCCGATAAGAACTCTTAAAGCCCGGGTCTCGCGAAACCATTCGTAAAGCTGATAGGCAACCAGGGTCAAAAAAAGGATATCGACCAAATCACGCCAGGTGGGGGCTGGAATGAAATTCAGTAGGGGCAAGAGGTCACTCCAAGATGGTGTGGTTGGTTATTGAAGGCCAGTATATTTTCCGGGGAAAAATGCTAAAAGCCGTCGCATGACCAGTGGTTCGCCCAAAGGCGGATCGAATGTCGAAGCTAGCTATTCTGTGATTTTAGCATACTTGGCAAGACAGAGCACAGCGATTCCAAAATTCTGCATTCTTCAATCGTCAATCGTCATTGCCTCGGTTTGCCGCATTCCTTGCAATTACCATCGGGTCCTATAACACCGATACAATTGCCGTCACTGCACAGGACTCTATTCTCCCATTCATCACCAGTCGGGGCAGTTTCAGCTTCAGGTATTGCAGCTTTAGCTTCAGGTATTTCGGTTGTCGCAGAGGACGAGTTTACATCGTCCGCCACAGTTTGATCTTCGTTCTCAGAGCGGCTCATCTCGGGTAGATCACCATCATATTTTTTCCCGCACTCTTTACAAAGCCCATCTGAGCCGATCACGCCGATGCAGTTGCCGTCGCTGCACAAAACGCGATTATCCCAGTCGCTATCGTTATTTCTAATTTCTTCTTGATTCTTTTCAGGTACTTCTGTTTCCATTTTTCTGCTCCATTCACAAATTCAACAGCTCTTCAACCTCCTTGAGAGTGTCTATATGGTAGTCCGCTGACAGCTCCCGGTTGCGGAATGCAACCAATGGTATGGCTGCCGACCGGGCAGCCATTTCGTCCACCTGGGAATCTCCGATATAAATCGTCTGATAGGGCTCAAGATCAAAATAATTCAAAATTTTAAGCAACACTTCCGGATGGGGCTTGGGTCGCACAACGTCACTGGAGGTGACAACTAGATCAAAATACCCATCCAGGTTAAACTCTGCCAGCAGCCGGTCCATGGTGTCCGTCCGGTTAGTGGCAATGGTCGTTTTTATTTGGGGCCGGAGTTTTTCAAGCAAAGAAACGAGATGGGGTTCTATCGTGAAGTATCCGAGGTACTGTTTATAATCCATGCTTTTGCGAAATTCATAGGCTGCTGCCAGCGTGGTTTCATCTGGAAACAAATAGGCCATGGATTCGTCCACAGTATGCATATGGACAAAGGCAAATTGTTTGTCCGTTACCGCCGGTCTGCTGAAATGCTGCAAAATGTGACTGTAATAGAAACGATTAGCCTGGGCGGTGTCGAACATTACCCCGTCACAATCAAATGCAACCGCTTTGACATTCTTCATGATCATTCGCTTTTGCGGGCACGCAGATATCCGTAAACCCGCACGTTGAGCTCCGGCCGAACTTTGCTGTCTGTTTTCAAAATGATGGTGTCGTAATATCGACCGGTTTTTTCTCTCAGATTTTCAATCTTTAATTCATATGCCGGGCCATTGGGATTTTTTACTTCATCCAGCTGAATATTGATGTTTTTACCGTCTTTCGCCCGGGCATCGAGAATTTTAAATGGATATTTCTTCTCGGGAATAATCGTAACCTGACCCTTGATTGAATCTCCGGCAATCCCGCGTAAACTGATATGCTGCGGACGGATTGTGGCAAATTTTTCCACTGCACCGGATATAACCAGATCCTGCCGCGGGCGTTTCTTATCATTCGTATAAACGCCTGCGGTTTTCTTCATTTTTCTTCCGCCATAGCCCTTTGTATTGACGCTTAAAGTTATTTTTCCCTCGCCACCGGCGGGGATCTCTCTTGAATAAGAGACAGCGGTACACCCTCAGCCGGTTTTGACTCTTTCAACTTTCAACGTCGCCGTACCCTTGTTTTGAATGACAAAATTATGCACGACTTTGGCCCCATCCAGCACCGGTGAAAATTCATAGCTGCTTTCCGGAAAAACGGCGGATGGGGACGATTGATCTTGAGTGCCGAAACAAACGGCAGCGAACAGTGTCAGAAATAGCGCAAACGATAACACTGTAAGAGTTTTCAATTTCATCATATGCTCCTTCCGAATTTATAATACGCTAAGACTCAATAAAAAATTTTATGACGCATGCTGCTGAATGTCAAGATACAAGTTTTACATCAAAAATACCGGATCCACATCAATCGCCACCTGGATCCGGCGATGGTTGAATTCTGGGTGGCTTTCCGACCTTAGTTGATTGATGAATTGATGGAGCGCTCCGGTATTTGATCCTTTCAACAGAATCTGCCAGCGGTAGCGTCCGGCTATCCTGGTCAGAGAGGCTTCGATGGGGCCCATAATTTCAAGGCTCCGATAATGAGCGGCATGGATTGTTTTCAGCTTGCGGCAGTGATCTCCCAAAAGGTTGGCATGTTTTTCGGTTTCATGCGGGTCTTTGCCCGATATTTTGAGCTGGATCATGCGGGAAAACGGTGGATATGCAAGAGCTTGCCGAAAACCGATCTCCTGCTGATAAAAAGCCTTAAAATCCTGGTTTTGAGCGGCGGAAATACAAAAATGTTCAGGGTTGTATGTTTGCAAAATCACCCGGCCGGGTCTGTTACCCCGACCTGCCCGACCGGCGACCTGGGCCAATAATTGAAAGGTTCGTTCACCGGCCCGAAAATCCGGAAAGCTCAGGGAAAGATCCGCACAGATGATTCCGACCAGGGTGATGTTCGGGAAATCATGCCCTTTGGCAACCATCTGGGTACCCACTAAAATATCGGTGGATTTATTTTTAAGCCCTTTAAGCAGCTTTATGATCGATCCTTTGCGGGTGGTGGTATCCCGGTCCATACGGGCAATCCGGGCCTTTTTGTATAGCGATGTTAACATATCTTCCAGCTTTTCGGTACCAAGGCCCAGGTGTTTAATTTTGGTTGAACCGCAAATATCGCAACTGGATGTGGCAGCCCGGCTATAGCCACAGTAATGACATCGGTAGGCGTTGGAACGCTGGTGCAGGGTCAGTGAAATATCGCAATGTTTGCAGCGCATAGCCTGGCCACATGCGCCGCAAACCGGAAAGCTTGCATATCCCCGTCGGTTTAAGAAAAGCAATACCTGTTCACCGCGTTCAAGGGTCTCTTTCATCGCCACCTGCAGCTCAGGCGTGATGAAGCGTTGAATGCCTCTTGCATCCCGGATTTGCCGAAGATCCACAATCCGGATATCAGGTAAATGTCGCTCTTCTACACGCTTTGGCAGAGAGAGTTCGGTAAATTTGTTGATTGTAACATTATAGTAGGATTGCATTGACGGTGTGGCTGACCCCAGGATCACGATGCACTGATTTTGTTTCGCCCTGACCACCGCCAAATCTCTGGCGTTATAACGCAGCTTGCCTTCCTGCTTGTAAGATGAGTCATGCTCTTCGTCGACAACAATAACTCCGAGGTTTGCAAAGGGAGCGAATATGGCTGAACGGGCACCGATTGCAACTGTGGCTTGCCCCTGCAGGATGCGGGTCCATTGATCATAGCGTTCCCCCGCGGACAATCCGCTGTGCAACACACAGACACATTCACCGAATCGAGCGCGGAACCGCCGCTCTAACTGGGTAATCAGTGCGATTTCCGGCACCAGAACCAGGACAAAACGGCCCTTTTTTAATACCGCGGCCGCCACCTGCATATAGACTTCGGTTTTACCGCTTCCGGTCACCCCGTTTAGCAGAAATGGGTGATACCCTTTATTCAGATAGTTGCAGGCATGCGAAACGGCCTTTTGCTGTTCCCGATTTAATATGGGGGCAATATCGGGCTTGATCGGTTCACCGAAAGGATCCCGGTACACCCGCTTGTGTTCAATCGTCAGATAACCGGCGCTTTCAAGCGGTTTAATCAATGAAGCAGCAGTGGGGACCGCCTCTTTAACTTTTTTGAGGGCAATCTCCTGCTCGGTTTTTAAAATGTCCAATATCTTTTGTCGGGGCTTTGATAGCCGATCCAGCGGCAAACTGGTGTCAGCCAGGCGTACAAATCGTTCCAGTCTGGCTTTGGTTCTGGCTCCGCTGAGTTCCCATTTTCTGGTAATCCAACCGCTCTGTTCAAAATTGTAAAGTAAAGCGCCCGGAATTTTGGGGCCAATATTTTTAAAAAGCTTGCTCAGCCGGCAAGGTCCCGCCAGCAATTGCTCCAATACTAGTTTGGCGATTGGGGACAGCGGCTCACTTTTGTGTGCGCGGCGCCCGATATCAGTAATGGTGATCGATGAGTAGTCGTAGACATTTAAACCACCCGGCAGCGCATTTTTAACCACCTCTCCGATCGGATATTTATAATATTCGGCAATCCACCTAAAAAACGGAACCATGCCCGGCGGGAAAAGGGGCTGTTCGTCGAGAACATCTAAAATAGGTTTGAGTTCTTTATGGTCCAAATTCCGGCTTGGCCCAAAAATATAGCCAGTGACCCTGCGCCGGCCAAAGGGGGCCAGAACCCTTTTCCCCGGGTCTAATAATTCTAGCAACGGTTCCGCTGCGGAATAGGTAAAGGTGCGAAAAACCGGAAGCGCGATAGCCACTTCTATGTATCTTGTATCCGAAGTCATGGAGGCGCTTACTTAGGACCGCAAATTAAATAGACAATAAACTTGTTTTTACAAAAAAATACCCGCTTCATAAAAAATCAGAAAAATTCGACTTGGCTGCCTTCGACAAGCTCAGGCTAGCAGCAAATCTTTTATTTAGATTCTCCGATTCCGACCGATACAAGCTAGTGTAATTCGATTTTGAGGGGTGCAAGCTTTCTTTCGGCGGGAGGAGATTCAGTGGTTTTAACAAACTTATTGAAATTTACAACTAAAAAGCGTTATAATACCATTAGTTTGGATTGAATTGGAACTTTGCTAGGACTGCTAAAATACCAGAATTCTGACTAACCGTCAGGATTTTGCATTATTTTTGTTCAGGCTAACATTGCATATGCAGGAGGTTATAATGTTTAAAATCGCAAAAAAAACCCTGGTTCTGGTGATGGTTGCATCGCTGTTGACCATACCGTTTTGTTCCACCGTCATGGCTCAGGAATACTTCGAGACCGAAGATCCCAGCGGCGGTGCCATGATGTTTGATCTTTGTGTCGTCCGGCCGGTTGGCATTGTCGCAACGGCGCTTGGTACCGTTGTTTTTGTAATATCCTGGCCGTTTTCAGCCCTGGGCGGCAATTCCGATGTTGCGGGTCAAAAACTTGTTAAAGAACCTGCCACATATACCTTCGTAAGGCCCTTGGGTGAATTCAATTCCTCCATTAGTGGAGCCAGCGCCGCCAGGGGGATGTAACGCGCTTAACCCTAATTCCGGACATGCACATCCTAACCTATAAACTACTCACGTTTAAGATCGGCTAGGATGTATGCCCACCGGTGTTCTGTACTATGGCTTTGGTATCCGAAGTCATAATTATGTTTGAAAACCATTTTAATTTGAAGATCGGTAAATCCAGCAAGAGTTTGGTGTTTATTATGTTGTATCGGCAAAGTAATTTATCATGTTCCCCGGGCCTAATAAAGGGCCAAACACCAAACTCTCTCGTCGGCAAACTTCTGTTTGACCTGTTTTCCACACCGACCGTATTAATCCCGCAAACATCCCGCTATATTCTTGACACAAAAAATTAATTTGCATATGACTGGCTGCGGACACTAACTAATTACTCCGCCCTGAAAAATAGCCATAACAGGTTTGGATAAAATACACCGGTCCGTTTGAAACTGATAAGAATTCTGATGATGTCGGGGCGGATTAACTAAAAAAGGAGGCCGCTGTGTCGATACATGTTGTGGATCATCCACTGATCAAACACAAACTTGCTTTAATGAGAGAAGATGATGTCACCACCAAGGATTTCAGAGATCTTGCGGCAGAGTTGGCCATGCTGCTAACATATGAGGCGACCAAAGACCTTGAGACTGAAACAAAGACGATTCAGGGATGGGCCGGTGCAGTTCAAGTTGAAAAAATTAAGGGAAAGAAAATTACCGTCGTGCCGATCTTAAGAGCGGGTCTCGGAATGATGACCGGCGTGCTGAATCTTATACCCTCCGCCAGGGTGAGCGTGGTGGGATTGTACCGCAATGAAGAAACCCTGGAGCCGGTCAGATATTATGTCAAAATGACCAGTGCCATGGAAGAGCGGATTGCGCTGATCATCGATCCCATGCTGGCCACCGGCGGTTCGCTGATTGCCACCATCGATTTAATAAAAGAAACCGGCTGCAAGAAGATCAGCGGGATATTTATGGTCGCCGCACCGGAAGGCATCGAAAAATTATCCGCCGCCCATCCGGATGTGGATATCTATGTCGCGGCCGTTGACGAGAAGTTGAATGACATTGGCTACATATTGCCGGGTTTGGGGGACGCCGGCGATAAAATTTTCGGCACCAAATAAGCGGGTGTGGGGTGTAGGGTAGACGGCCATAAGGTATATGTTATTCGGGAATGGCGCAAGGCTCACGGCACAAGACGCAGGAGGGTCTTCTGTTCTCTATTATGGAGTAGCTTCACATATGTCTACCGGCAAAAAACGTTATCAGAAAACCTATCCGATTTCCTGGGAGCAGCTTCACCGGGACTCCAAAGCGCTGGCTTGGCGATTGGTTGAAATGCATCCCTGGACAGGAATTGTTGCTATTACGAGGGGCGGTTTGGTCCCGGCTTCCATTATTGCCCGGGAACTGGAGATTCGTCTGATAGATACGGTCTGCATCTCCAGTTATGATTATCAACAGCAAGGGGCAGTCAGTATTTTGAAATCACCGACGATTGATCGCAACGGTTTATTGCTGATTGATGATCTGGTCGATACCGGCCAAACGGCCCGGGTTGTAAGGGATCTGCTGCCCGAGGCCCATTTCGCAACGGTTTATGCCAAACCCGCCGGTCGGCCCCTGGTAGATACATTCATCACCGAAGTCAGCCAGGACACCTGGATCCTGTTTCCCTGGGATACGGAGAGCCGCTTCGTAGAGCCAATCGTTTCAAAGGCTTAGCTAATCGTCCCCCCCTCCCTTTGCTATTATCTACAAAACATGTTTGGGAATAAAGCCCCTCACCGCAAGCGGACGGGGTATAACAAATTCATAATCAATAATCACGGTTTATCCCCGGATTTTCCTGACTAGCATAGCGGCAGGGATGGCATAAGGAGCCTGCGGATAATAACGGGGGGGGTTGTTCACACTCGGTGGAAATAATGATATACGGTGAACTTTACAGGGGTTGATCCATTTTTTCGCGTTGTGATGCATTTTGAAGCCGAGCATCATAGCATGAAAAGGTGACAGGCGAGGCAAGGTTTTCACGCAACGTCACCGCCGAGGCAAGATGAATGGCGTCAAATCCGCGCAAACCGTGTTTTTCGGCCAAGTCTCCGGCCATTCGAACAATTTCACGGGTAACATGAATAGATAGGAAGTTTTCCCAGTCTGATTCGAATCGCGAACGCAACCGGTTGTAGTCTTTAGTTGAAAATGCATTTTCCCTGAATCTGCGGGCAAATGCCGCTCTTGCCTCGGCATAAGCAATCAAAGAGGTTCCGGTTACCTCTGCCAACCCAACCAAACCTTCCACAGCGGCAGATGCTGCCTCTTCCACATAGAGTTTAACCAGACTGCTGGTATCCAAGTAAAGGATCACGGCTATCTTCTGTCTTCTGAAACGGCTTCGGAGACGCTTTCCCCTTTAGACCTGATTCTGGCAGACATTCCGCGAATTTTTTCCCCGGACCAATCGGCAACGCCTTCGCGAACCAGTTGGAGGATTTTTCCTTGCTCGTCTACCTTTTGGAAAGGCACGATAACAGCGATCTCCTTTTTCCTGTCCGTAATAACGACTTTTTTCCCGGCCTTAACACTTCTCAAATATTCACTAAGATTTCTTTTAAGTTCTCTGATACCGACGGTTTTCATGATATCCGCCTTTCAATTAGCTTGTATGTGGTCTCATATTAATCTATGTGACCCCATTTGTCAACTGGATGGATTCGGAAAATTGGGGATATCCCTAAAACTTTTATAATCGAGCGTCTTCAATACCCCTTTTTTTTGCTTGATTTTTGCGCTCATACACATTAATTACATCCGGCCTATTCAATCTTGGGGAGATTGGGGGAGATTGGGGACATCCTTTAGTTATTTAGTTTAATAATTAATGAGTCTGTGATAAAGTCGATTTATGCCCAGAAAATCAAGGATAGATGCACCGGGAGCATTGCATCACATAATTGCCCGGGGTCTTGACCGTCAGCGGATATTTGAAGATGATGCAGACCGGCACAATTTTCTAAGCCGGCTGGGAAAAATCGTAAAAGAGACCGATACGCGCTGTTACGCCTGGGCCCTGATACCGAATCATTTTCACCTGCTGCTAAAGACTGGTCGAGCTCCGATAGCCAATGTTATGTTAAGGCTTCTGACGGGATATGCGGTCACTTATAACCGTCGGCACCGCCGCCATGGCCACCTGTTCCAGAATCGATATAAATCGATTCTGTGCCAGGAAGATGCTTACTTTATGGAACTGGTGCGCTACCTTCATCTGAATCCTCTGCGAGCCAGGATTGTAAAAAGTATCAAAGCGTTGGACGAATACCCGTTTTCAGGACACAGTGCGATTATGGGTAAATGTAAAAACAAATGGCAAGATGTTGATAGTATATTGCAATTATATGCCGATAAAGTTCCAGCGGCTCGCCGCGGCTATAGAGGCTTTGTCGAAAAGGGCATTGAAATTGGCAGGCGTCATGATCTCACCGGTGGCGGGATGGTGCGCAGCAGCGGTGGATGGTCCGGTCTCCGGGCGATGCGAAGGGCGAAGGTATTTCAAAAAGCCGACGAGCGTATATTAGGTGACGGCGATTTTGTTGAACAGGTGCTATCATCTGCGCAGGAGCGTTTAAATCACAAATATGCGTTGCAGGCCGCTGGCTATGATATTGACAAGGTGGTAGAAAAAGTTGCTGCTGTATTGAACATAAAGCCGTCTGAGGTCTGGGCGCCGGGC
>CACVKW010000183.1 GCA_902749685.1 Olavius sp. associated proteobacterium Delta 1
GTAACTTCTTTTCAGATGATTTCAGACAGTCGCTTCAATGAATACATCCCATCCAAGCCTTTGATCGGTTTTGGCTTTTTTTCGTGTTTTGAATAAAATAGATGTTTAAATCGCTGGTAATTAGTGGCAACAAACTCTTTTGAGCCGATGATGCCGGAATCCGTAAAGTAGCGGGTGCGGTGTCTGAACCGACTGATGCGGCTGATTTCAAAACCCTTTTTGCGCTCTTTTGCGACAACTTTATCATCGATGACTTTGGCTTGCATCTTATCAGGACGGCTAAGTGCTCCGGCTTCATATACATAGCGGCGATATCTTCTGATCCGCTCTTTCGTGCTTTTAAGACCCTTGTCCGCCGGAGGAGGATTGAATTCTTTTAATCCAAAATCAGTCGAAAGAAAGTTACCCTGGTTATTGGTTTGCACATGGTAGCCCAGGGAATTCCAGCGATAGTCTTCCGGCCGGTTGACGATGCCGGCACGCAAGGGATTTAAATCGATGTAGGCCAGGCAGTTTATCAGGGTTTCTCCCTTCTCAACGATGACACTCTTAAACCGATCGCCCCAGAAATAACCACGCCGCTTATGCCTTTTGTTGTAGTACCTGGCAAGGCCGACTTTTATTTCCCGGACAAATTCAGAAAGGTTCGATAATTTCGCCCGTAATGATGGGACCAGCTCGTCTGCGAATACTCGGTCATCACCATAAAATTCCACATAGCGTTTTTTTATGTCTTCATCTGTAAATTTATATTCGGGTATCATTTTCACCAGTATATGGAAGTGGTTTCCCATAATACAAAATCCTAAAATTTCGACAAAATAGAGCAATGAATAGCGTTTGATCAGCTCCAGCATGAAATCCTTTTCAATATCGCCCAATGGGAAGCCGTCAAGCGCCGTCCTGGACATTACGTGATATACCGTCGTCTCATCATCAATCACCATCCTTGATATTCTGGGCATAATTCAATCCCCCTGATCAGATATTATTAGTCATGTTGCGCTTTTAAATTAAACAGATTCGGTTGTCAAGCATAGAATGCCTGTCCCCTTTATTCTCAATATTCAAGTTCGGTCATGTCATCCGGCGCATTGCACATCGCAAGAGCGACAGTCTTACGTGAAGCTCTCAGAAAACCAGTGGTTGAAACAAGATTAAGAAGTCCGATTGTCTTGAGAACAAGCAGAACATTTGGGTTGAGGTGGCTTGCATCAGACAGCCGGGATTGGATCTCGACCCACCTTTGGAATTGCGGTCTTATTGAGATCGACATTCCGGCTGATTCTACGAAATAGTCATATAGCTTATGAAGCATGAAGCTTAACGGCTTTTTATCATTGGTTGAAATCTGATTTAGGAAAGTGGAAAAGGAATCCGGTTCGTCGCTTGCAAGAAATGTGAAAAGCGTCCTGTCATTTTGTGAATATTTCGTGCAAAGGATGGGCAAAACCAGTGCAGAGAACGGATGCAGTGGGTAGATAGAGCTTAAATCTTCCTTTGAATGGTGACTTGAAAAATCATATTCTGAAAGAGCCCTATACCATTTTACAGACCACTGCTCAACAGCCGATCTGAATGCTTTATCTTTTGATTGGTCTATGGATTGACCGATCAACCTGAGCATCTTATCAGAAGACTCTATGAATGGGATATCTTCAAATCTGCCTTGGATTTTTGCCCATTCGTTTCTTTGTGCTGAAGCAAGACCATGAGCATAGTCGATGAACGATTGGTGTAGTAGCCCGAAAATGAATACATTGAATCCGTCTTTATTAGAAGGAAGCTCTGCTATTTGTTGGAGCAAGTATAGGTCATTCATTGATTGGTTCTGTGCTGAAAACTCAAGGTTTTTCCCAAGCTCATCAATTATCAGCAATATTCCAGACTTTGATGCCTGAGCCAAATTTACAATCACTTGGATTAGAAGATTGTTGTCAATAAGCAGGCCCTTTTCTGCCCTTGCATGCAATGAATTCAGATCTTCCAAAACAGCAGGTCTTCGCCCCCTGACATTCTGCCAGAAAACTGATGCTCCGCTATTCAAAGCTCTGATAACAGTTCTTATGATAGGCTCTCGCTGCGCTGTAGCTACTGCCCTGATAAGGCCGGATTCGGGTAGTCTGCTTTTGATTTGCCTTTGAAGAGAATTTGACTTTTCTGTCTGTTTCAGAATCTGGATGGCGTTGAAATGATTCTCATCTGCTCTTGGTGAACAAATAGCTGTGAGGAAATTTGCAAATGCCGATTTGCCTGTACCGTATGAACCGGTCAGTGTCCATGCGCGAACCGAGTTTTCAAATGAGGCGGCTCTGAGAAATCTTTCAAGACCATCAATCGCTCTTGAGGTTGGGATGTAACCGAGCAGGCTATCAGGGATTCCAAAATCTCTTTCGAGATTTACAGATCTGGAATACCTCCGCTTTACCGATATATGCTCTGATAGAAGGGGCAATTCGTCATCCTTTTTTGAAATAACTATTCAGAATTATTTCAGATATTATCAAAGGGTCATCATCATACGCGAACTGAATCATGCCGGCAGTATCTGTTAAATATAAGCCCTTGTATTTTTTTAATATTGTCTCTATGGCCCCGCTTAAAGAGTTTTCAGTCAGCTTGAATGCCTGCCCTGGGCTTCCGGCATCATAAAGTAGCCTTGAGATCGATATGAATTTTGCATCATTTTGAAATGAAGCTGCATATTCAAGGCAGGTTGATACGATAATATCTGGAGGCAAGCTCTGCTTGTTTCCGAAATTGAATGTGAATCTTTTTGAATCAGTGTAAGCGTTGATTATCCCAAGTTGAGTGAATGGGCAATCAAGGGAATCCTCCTTAAGGGTTTTCGGGCCTGTCTTTTCGACATACATCCTCAATAGGCAATTTATATCCTTGACCAACGATGAATCTGCGATGTTTGAATCCGGAAACTGTCGATTCTTGTATTCTTTCATTGAGTAAAGAAGGTCATCTGCAGAAAAATCGATCCGGTTCAGCTCATTGAATGTGAAATACCATGCAGGCGCATAGCAAGGGGATTTGAATAGGTTCCAGTGAAGCAGCCATATTGAGGATGGGTCCTCTATAAATGGGTCCCAGCCATCATCCATGAGCAGTTTCTCTGCGAACGGTGAGGGTATATGGACGTATTTCCCGTTGACTCTGGTTTCTTCCAAAACATTGAATGCGATGCACCAATACCTTATGGCTTTCACCATGTTTTTTCCGACACCCAAGATTACAGGAGCGGTCTCTTTTGAAAAGACCTCGTTATCCGCGACGGCTTTGTCAAATCCTTTCTTAAGCCAGCCAAACCTTGGATGAAAGGTCTGATGCCGGGCAAAAATAGCGTGAATAGTCACATCATGTCCCATCAATCCTTCTCTCATTTAAATAAAATTAATCTTTCATAGAAGTTTCAGCATCATTTGTCAATGAAAACACATCATATTGTGGTATTTCAGGTATTAAATGGATATATATTGTGTTTTTTCAATTTCTCCCAACATATTAAGGCGTTAATGAATTTTCAGTAAAATTATATCACATGAGATTGTCAGATCAGGTCACAGTCTCGAGGAAAAAGGAATTTTTTCCAATTCCTGAACGCACCTATTAATATTTCTACATTTCTACCTCCGAATTACCCCCACGACCTTTTTCCACACAAACGCTACCTCGCGAAAACCAAAATCCAAGAGATCCTGAACGTAGATTCTGAAAGAAAGGAGCAAGCAATGATTGAGCTGTATTGTTTAGATGAAAAAAAAGAAAGCTGGCATCGTCATCGCCCATGAACTTGAAATATTGATACTCGCCGCCTCCAATTTTTAAAACTGCTTGATTGACAATCTCGTAAAAAGTCAAAATTCTCGAATTTTGATCTCATAGCCTATTGAAATTATTAAGTGCAAAATTTGAAAATTGGCAATTTTCTGACTTTTTACGAAACCATCTTGATTATAAAACGGAACTTAAGACAGAAACTGATTGTTTCAGGTAGCCTTTTGTTTCAGGTAGCCTTTCAAACACGCAGGATATCAGCCATCCAAAAATCCTGTGATATGTCTGATAGGAGGTTAATGATAAAAGTGAAATTTTGGGTCCAGAATCAAAAAGCCTCACATTTTTCCAGTATCATTGAATATTTCAGGCCGCCGGGATTCATGAATTGGATAATCATCCTTAACTTTGGAGAAACAGGCTATTTCATCTCTGTGGATAATTAAGAGCTATGCACTCTTGATTAATTACTAATAAGTATCCCCAAATTAATAAGCCGATATTCCATCGCCTGCGGACTTACGTGAAAAGCCCTCGATAAATGATCGATAAGGTCATCTTTGTCAAAAGACTGCTGCTTTTTTAACAATCTATCAATCTCAGCATTAATGAAGCTTTTAGGCATGAGAAGTTCTGCTGCAAATGTATTGGCTTCTATTTCTTCTCTGTCAGCTGCAAGGCTTGATTTATTGTCCCGGAAATTGACTCTTACAACTTTGTCGACAAACAGTTCCTTATTATGAAGCGTCAGGTGGCCGATCTCATGAGCGATTGAAAATCGTTGCCGGGTCTGTGTATGAGCTGAATTGATGCCAATGATTTTATTTTTACCATCTCTGTACAGAATCCCAGATAGATCATCCTTACCTTCAAAAGGTTCAAAAGATATGATTGCGCCAAGAGATTCAGCAATTCGATCAACCGGAACAGGAGGCCTGCTGACATAGTTGTCATCAAGAAGCTTTTTTACCTCTTTTTCAATCTTCCTCATTTTTCACCTCCTTGGTTATTCCATCAATGATCCGTCTTTTTATCCAGTCAAGGCTTGCATCCTCGGAAACATTGGCTTTTGATAGGACCTTGTTCAAATTTATATCAAGGTCGACCAGATTCTTATCAGGCAAAAGATCTGATGGACGGATACCGATTGAATCGCTTAGTACATACAGCATATGCAAATTGATATGCTGTCTGCCTTTCTCAATATTTGTAATTGACGTCCGACTTAAGCCCACCCGCTTTGCAAGCGCAGCCTGGGTAAGATTGGCCTCTGTCCTGCTGTTTTTCAGTAATTTGCCGAATTCTTTGTATATCAAATCAATCTCCATGTCCACAATATAATCATTAAAATTCATCGATGTCAACAAGATAAACATGTTTATAAAACAAACAACTAAAATGATATTTGTTTCTTATATTGACAAACATTAAAATGTCCTTATCGTATGAGTCAACATAGTGATTTCAGGTAAAAGGAGATTTCAAAATGGCTAAGCGACAAATCTATCATGTAACGAAAAATCAGAAAAATGGATGGGATGTTTAAAAGGACGGTTCACAGCGATAGTCCGGTAGCTTCAGTACAAAGCAGGAAGCTATACAGTGGGGTAAAGAGCTTGCAAAGAATGCGACCTTGGGACAGATAAAGATCCCTAAAAGCGACGGCAAGTTTCAGACAGAGCATACTTATGGTGAAGACCCACGCCCGCCCTAAGGATAACTATCTAAAATGGCATCAAATTATAGCTGGGATATAGGAGCTGCATTAAGTGGATAAATTCAAATCGTGGGATGAATATGAAATAAAAGCTAGGTATATACCAGCGTTCCTATCCGTTATACCGATTGTGCATTTCTTGATATTATTCGTTGGCATGAGTTTTTGGCATGAATTGATAGGCAACATCAGCTGGATGCTGGTAATCGCAAATTTAAGCCTTTCACTCATAGTCATGCTGGCAATCGCGCAGTTGCAGAGCACCCTTGGGAAAATCTGGATCGAAGAATCAATTTTTGGGAAAGGCGGGGGTAGATTCCCTACAACCAACATGCTGCTTTATAATGAGGGATTGATATCAAAAGACAGGAAAGATTTATTGCGTACAAAAATTTCTGAGATGTCAGATTGTACATTTTCGTCTGAAAAAGAGGAAAAAGATGATCCGGAAAACGCAAGATTACAGACCCGTGAAGCTGTAGGACATGTCCGGAGCAAAGTAGGGCATGGCGTGAAAACAATCCAATACAATATCCGTTACGGATTTTTCAGGAATCTGATTGCTGGTGCAGCCTGGTGCTGTATCGGATCATTGGGCTGTTCAATATTGTATTACTCACACAGCAAATGGGAGCCAATGAGCTTGTTCCTTATATATTTTGCAGCGTTTGCTGCTTTGTATACATTCAGGAAAACGATTCTTGAAAGGCTAGCATATAATTATGCTGACACATTGTTTAACGAATTTTTGAGCCAATATCAAGGAGAACAGTAATGGCGAATTCAACAGTTACATTCTTCCCTGTCGGGGAAAAAAATGGTGGCATGACCTTGATCAAGCTTAATGACGCAAACAAAACGACCATTTTGATTGATTGTTCAATCGGTGATGAAGCCATTGCAGATCATTGTGATGTTAACCAGGAACTTAGGGACAGGCTTCCTGTGGATTCCAATGGCCGTCCCTATGTCGATGCTTTCATTCTGACACATAGACATGAAGACCATCTAAAAGGTTTCCAGAGACATTTTAATACAGGCAGTCTTGATGATTACAAAGACGATGAAGATGAATTAAAAATTGTCATCAGGGAGATGTGGAGCAGCCAAAATTTTTGGAAACCATCGTCTGAAAATTATAAATTGTGCGACAATGCAAAAGCGTTCAATAAAGAAATAAAGCGCCGGGTTGAACTATATTCAAAAGATAAATCAATACAGTCAGAGGGTGACAGGGTGATCATTGTCGGAAAAGATCCTGAAGGCAGGACCGACGGTTTGGAAGAAATAAACTATGATATCGGCGACACCTTTTGCAAGATCAACAACATCAACATCCCATCGAAATTGAATGGATTTATCCTTAGCCCTATAGAACAGCAAGAGGATGAAGATGGCAAATGTTTCACAGATAAGAACAGGCAAAGCATCGTGATACAATTGAATGTATCACAAGGCACTAAGAACAATAAGCTATTAATAGCTGCTGATGCTGAATGCTTGGTGTGGGAGACTCTATGGGAAAAACATAAAGATGATACAGAAAAGCTGGAATATGACATTCTTTATGCCCCCCACCATTGCTCATGGCACTCATTGTCATATGATAGCCTGTCAAAAGATGATGACCCTCAAGTCTGTGAAGATGCAAAAAAAGCATTGAGCCAGGCCAATGAAGGTGCTTGCATCGTTGCCCAGTGCAGGATAATTAAAGGTTCTGATGAAGATCCGCCAAGTGAAGCTGCAAAAGATGAGTATATCGATATTGTCGGTGAAGATCAATTCTATTGTACGAATGAGCATCCGGATGAAGAAAAGCCTGAACCAATCGAGTTTAATCTGACCGGAATGGGACCGCAAAAAAGAGGGATAAAAGAAAAGGCAATGCTTTCTGTAGCTGCTCTGTCATCGACAAAAGAATCTTATCAACATGGATAACTTCTGGCTGGGTAAGGCACACAAATATATTATTGGACACAATGCGTTTAGAGATGTCTCTGAGATAATAGAAGATGATTCAGGTAAAAAGACCACCATTACAGCCACAGTATCGGTTAACCTGCCAAGTAAATTCATTTCAGCAGGCATCACCGATATTGGTGTAAAAAACAAAGAGGATGTGGAATTTGTTTTCCCTGACTCGTTCCCTCTAAAAGCGCCGACAATTTATCTCAGGGATGATTTTCCAAAATCTTTCCCCCACATTAACCCTTCCTTGAAGCGTGTAAAACCATGCATATACGAAGGTGATTTGTCAGAACTGTTGCAGCAATCTGAATGGATGTATGGGATTTTAAACCAGCTTGTTGACTGGCTTGAAAAAGCTGCTTCAGACGATCTTCTGAATTACGAACAAGGCTGGGAGCCAATGAGAAATGACTATCACATTGGTTGGCTGCCTTATGAAATCGATGATGTGCTGTCTGTCTATAAGAAATCGAACAGCCCCTATCTTCATAGAGAGGTCTATTACGAAGAACGGAAAGGAAAAATACTGACAGATTCTCTTTGTAACCCGGATAAAAAGAAAAAGGCTCACGCGTTATATGCAATTACACCGGGAGTGGTTAACCGTTACGTCCCAAACACAATTACAAATCTTGGCCATCTTTACGAATACGCAAGATCTATAGGGATACAGGATCTAAAGGGGAACATTGAAGAGATAGATTTATCCAATGTTGATGAAGATTTACTGTTCATTGTTCTTTCTGTCAAAAGGCCGGTCAATATCATCGGGACAGATTCTGATGTGGAATTTCTGAATTTTGTAATCCACAAATCAAAACATAGGCTAAAGAAGAGACGGGAATTAAAAAGGACATTGCCAGAATGCAAAGTCGGCATGATGTCGCATATCTCTGAGAGATCGCCTGCACTTCTGAAAAGGATTTCTGGTACGAATACGAAGCTAAATGAAAAAAAGAACATAGCATTGGTCGGGTGCGGCAGCTTAGGATCAAAGATTGGGATACATCTGGCCAGGAACGGAAATGGTCCATTTTTGTGCATAGACGATGATGTCTTCATGCCGCACAATAATGCTAGACATGCATTATCGATGGCATGGGCACAAAATAAAGCTGAACTTGTAGCTTTATCTATGTTTTCAATAGGACGTATATATGCAGAACCTGATAAAGGAAAGGTGTTTGATACTGATTTTGGCAATTCAAGGGTAATCATCGATACGACAGCATCTTTTTCAGTCAGAAATTTCTTGATGAGCCGGAAGGATTTCCCGCCAATCATTTCTTGCGGATTGTACAATAATGGACGGTACGGTTTATTGGTCTCAGAAAATAAGGATACGACCACTAGATTGACCGAAATTTGGGGATATCTATATTATAAAGCTCTGGTTGATGCGGAATTACAAAGGACCCTGTTCTCTTCTGAATTGGAAAATGTGCGCATCGGGCAGTCGTGCAGCTCCCAGACAATGACCATAGATGATGCTAGAATTTCTCTTATAGCATCGACAATGAGCATAAAAATACAGAAATCCTTGGAAATGAATCTTGCTGATAATGCAGAGATAATGTTTCTGAAATACGATGGGAATTATTCATTAAATTCACAAATATTTCCAGTGCCGGATTTCATTGAAATTTCGTCAAAACAAGAGTGGAAGGCCGATATCTCCAAGCCCATGATTGACCAGATGAGAGAATTGATGCAGAGTAAAGCGCCGAATGAAACAGGCGGAGCACTTTTAGGTTCAGTATTTCTTTATCCGAAAACGATTATAATCACAGGCATCATTAAAGCACCAGCAGATAGTATTGAAAGCCCAAATCTATTCATCTTAGGCGTTGATGGATTGGAAAAAAGGATCAAAGAGACTGAAAAGAAAACCAATGGCAAAGTGACATATCTTGGAACCTGGCATAGCCATCCGTATGGCGGGAGAGCATCAAAGGTTGACAACCGAACATATGAGCGACTATTGTTTGTAAGAAACTATGAACCGACAGTTTGTCTGATTATTACCCACCATGATGTGATAATGGTTTAATTTATCTTCCTGACTATGCATTGAACAGACAGCCATTATTTACAAATACTTGCCTTACCTTAAATATCGTTGAATTTAAGCATACATCGAGTAATTATAACAATCAACCACCGGTTTCTGCGCTATCTTAGATGTCCGTTGGGACAAAGCGAAACAGTCGGTATTTTCACCCTGATAATTCCTGTGATAGCCACTCAAATGGTGAAAATATCATCCATGCCTAAAATCTGCGATATGTCTGACATACCTGTAGGCATATTGTGTGATATTTCCCAATCATTTTTTTTCGAAGATTGTATATTAGGCATGCACAATAATAAAATTTTCTTGATTTTATCTTCCAGCTATCAATATAGATTCTCAATAATTTAAGGATTTCATAGTGCAACATTGCTGTCCAAAATAATTTGAAAATCAAATACTGCCTTTAATAAAAACAGGCAGTTATAAACGGGAAATTAGTGATTTAGAAATCAGGTTGTAC
>CACVKW010000184.1 GCA_902749685.1 Olavius sp. associated proteobacterium Delta 1
GCATAACCTGATTTCGAAATCACCAATTTCGCGTTTATAACTGCCTGTTATTATTAAAGGCAGTATTTGATTTTCAATTTATTTTGGACAGCAATGACCCTACATATAAGGAGGATTTTTTTCAATGACTCGTATTATTACTCACTTTATGACTCATTCTAAACCCGTTTTTGGACAAGAGTGAGATGCACTATTGATTAATATTTACCACCCCAACCCAACTTCTGGTATTGAGGAAGTGATAGCGAGAAGATCGAAGGGTGATCTGAGGCCTGTAGTTGTGTACGGGTTCGACAGTTTAGACCGAATAAAACGACGAAAGGGTGGATCTATTTTTGAAACCAAAGGAATTTATTATTTACAATTACCAGCGAAGTCAATTGAAATTAATAATATACTTCAAAAAGCAGTCTCTCTTATTGTTCCATCAGAAAGATTAGTTATAGACGAGAAAGTTCACCTTAATATGATTCAAAAAATAAGAAAATTTAAACATACTTGCGACAATGTGTGGATGTCGATAAGCGCAAATAGTAACAGGGCGAAAGTTGAACTTGAAAGCTCTCCCGACAGATTGCCAAAAGTTCTTTCAGAGGTCAAAGCTGAAAGAATAGAAAAGCTATTAGAGGAGTACAAAGAGATTCAGACTATTGCTTTAGACATCGGGATCAAGGATGCCGATCTGGTGAAAAGATTGATGCTTGATACAATCGAAATGATTAGGCGAATTAAAGGGGACATGGTATCACCCGGAAATGCCGTAGATTTGTCGTTTGAATGCGTTGCTAAAATAAGGGCTATTGCCGATATTTTCGGAGAAGCTAAGGAATTGAAATATAGTGACTAAGCGTATTCTTTTTATTGATGATGAGCTTGAGCTGTGGGAGAACGCTCTTCGCGAAGAACTTAGAGGTTTTGGTTTTGAGGTCATAGGCCTTGAGGATCCTGTCGATGCTCTCGAGTTGATTGCCTCATATAAGCCAGATGTGGTTCTTCTCGATATCCTTTTTCCAGATGGCTACCTCGGAAAACCTACACTTGTAAATATTAAGAAAAAATTCCCTAACCTACCTGTAATGATGATTACTAGCACCATGGATAAGTCAGAATACAAGGCCGCAGACTATACAAAGGCTGACTATAGATATGCAAAGGCAGCACTGGCCGAAGGAGATTTCAGCGATCTTGCATCACAACTGAACAGGCTGCTTGAAAAAACAAAAACTACGAAGTTTGAGGGAGAAGGCGACATAGGACTTGACAGGTTTGGGTTCATTATAGGTAAAACAAAGGCAATGCAAGAAGTGGCTGAGATGGTCGAGAAGGTGGCTGACCAGGATCACACAGTGCTAATCACTGGTGAATCCGGAACTGGCAAGGAGCTTATTGCCCGATCCATTCACATAGAGAGCGATCGGAGAAAACATAACTTTTTGACCATCGTATGCCCTGCTCTGCCGAAGGACCTTCTTGAAAGTGAGCTTTTCGGTCATGAAAAGGGCGCTTTTACCGGAGCTATTTCTCAAAAAGTAGGGAAATTTGAGCTAGCTGGAGATGGAACTATTTTTCTTGATGAAATTGGGGAAATTCCAATAGACACCCAGGTCAAATTGCTCCGCTTTTTGCAGGAAAAGGAATTTGAACATGTTGGTGGAAACACAACGCTTACATCAGATGCCCGCATTATTGCTGCTACTAATCAAGATCTAAAAGAATTGATCAAGAAGGGAAAATTCAGAGAAGATCTTTATTTTCGATTAAATGTAGTTTCCATTCATACGCCGGCACTTAAAGAACGTAAGGAAGATATTTCTCTTTTTTTTACGCATTTTATCAAAAAGGCAAATAAGGATTCTAAGAAAAAGGTGTTGCCGATCCTTAGAGAGGATGTAAAGGACCTCTTCCTTTCCTATACATGGCCTGGTAATATCCGTGAACTTGAGAACCTTATCAAACGTGCTGTGGCCTTATCAGATGAAAACATTCTTCAGGTGAGTAATTTTCCAGATCTTTATGAAAGGGAAGATTCGGACGAACTTATGGTTTCCGATCCTTCAAGTCTGCCAAAGTTTGCTGGTCGATTGTACACTGGTGAACTCACATGGCAGGACTTGGCAAGCGAATTCGGTCCAAAGGGGGCCATTCGCCGGGAGATCCTGCTCATAACCATTAGGCGGTTCATTGAAGAACATGGTCGAAGACCGACTTCGAGGCAATTATCAGATCTTTTGAACTTGAGCCCGAACAATATGCGCCAGATACTTCTTAAAAACCGGATAGAGCTAACAAAGATCAACCACTGATTGGCTGGATTGGGGATTTTACCTGGCGCTTATGTTTGGTTTACTGGAGGGAGGCTTTATGGCAGAGAACCATAAGATGGTTATCTATGATTTAATGGGACAGGATAAGCAATCATGCTTTGCTTCTGTGCTCGCTGAAATTTACAAAGGTGAAATTTTTACACCGAAAAACCTTAAAACATTTCCTGATCAATCCATTCTTTTACTGATTTCAATAAGAGGAGAGGTATCAGAAGATGCATGTACTCCTCTTATTAAAAATATGATTGGAAAGGGAAAGAAGTATCCCCATGGAATTGTATTAATCTCATTTGATAATCCTGTCAAAAAAAGGCAAGGCTCCTTGAACCTTTTGACCGCCCTGATTCCCACTCGGTATATGAACGCGCCTTTTAAGTTACACGAACTTGATTGGCATATCGACTCCATCATTAAAATGCTCGAAGGACCGAAAAGAATGGAGGCGGCTATCGAGATAATGAAACAAAATAACACTAGTTTTAAAAACCTTACAAAAAATCAAGATCGCAATGAGGTTTATAACGCATATGAAAGAATATACAAGCAGGTAGGACTAAAATCCAGGCGGTTAAAGCTCTTACACGACATACACTCGAATGTCTTGATAGACAAAACCGATGGGGAAAGACCTATCGAAAAAACTTGGGATGTTCTTCATGGATTTATTGAACGGGATAATAAAGATAAAAAATTTAATCTTTATACTAAATTAAACGAATATTACAGCGAAATTCATAAAAAATCATTAGACTGGTATTTTTCCGAATGCATAGAGGGCTTAACAAAAGATGGATATAGGTATTACGGCCGTCAGAAACCCTTGAAGTTGGAGATATTACTAATCGATAATAATATCAAGCCTTTTACAGAAACACTTGAATGGTTAATAAAGGTTTTTAATTATGATATTTTTGTTTTGGAAGAGAGAGATGAAATAAAGAAATTCTTTTTATATCTAAAAAAAGGAGAGAAAGCACAACAAAAAGAGAAAGAGAACAAAAGAAAATTTAAAGTTAGGTCTTTAGGACCAAATAAAGAGAGTAAAAAAAAATCCCTCGACAAATTCGATTTGATACTATTGGATCTTCATCTGGGTGAAGAAAGGAGACTTGATGGTCAGGAAATACTCAAAAACCTTCTGATTACGAATCCAGAATTACCTGTCTTTATTATTTCAGCTATCACAGATGCTTCTGTTGTCCAGGACAACCTGGTGCAAGGCGCTGACGGGTATATTCCAAAAAAAAAGCTGATAACCCTACCGCTGGTCATCAACAGCTATTTTGAAGAACTCGGTTTTCTCGTCTGGTATATAAGAGAAGAAAACAGATCTCTTAGGAGGAACCTTATAGGGAATCTACGAAAATGGCGATTTAATAAGAGGATACTGTGGTTTGGGGATAAATGCTATCATATGATTGATCATTCCTTCAACCACGTCAGTAACAATTGGAATATCGCAAACGAGATCCTCCCCCCAATTTTAGTCCAGTCGCGCGATAAATTGAAAATATGCGATGAGGATCTTTATGCCTTGTGTATGGCAGTATGGCTGCATGATATTGGCCATAAAGGCAACGAGCGATGCGGCGAGCCCCACCTAATTAGGGATTCTCACGGGCTGATAAGCGCTGAAATCATTTTGCGGCACCCTGAGCACTACGGCATACATGGTTATTGTGACACTGATTCCTCCCCTTACCGATGGCAATCCTTTAAAAATAAAAGTGCGCCTCAACTCATTAGAGATCGCATAAAGACACTGAAAGCAGCTTCAGAATTGATTAAAAGTTGCAATAATTTCGAAGATGTCCAGGCCGATGAAGGTCTTCAAAAGATGACAATTTTAGAAAAAACTGCCCTTTTCTGTATTTACCACCAGAGTCACTCTTGTCCAAAAACGAGTTTAGAATGAGTCATATAATGAGTTGTAAAACGAGTCATTGAAAAAAATCCTCCTTGTATGTAGGGTGGTTGTTAA
>CACVKW010000185.1 GCA_902749685.1 Olavius sp. associated proteobacterium Delta 1
AGTTAACCCTATAGTTGCATAAAATTTTGAAATCCAACTTCGCTGCTGCAATGAAGACCATTGAAAGTATTGACTGATCCTGGATTCTGGTTTCTGGATCC
>CACVKW010000186.1 GCA_902749685.1 Olavius sp. associated proteobacterium Delta 1
ATTGGGTATTGGCTATCAGGTATTGGTTTGGTGGCCTTGCGTAACTCATTTTATATGGCCCTTGCGGGTGATATATTAAAAATCAAACCCATTCCTTAACACCAATACCCAGTACCAGATACCGAGTACCCACCAATTGAGTTTCACTCAATTGGGGTAATAGTAATTTGATTCCCGTTCGTAACCGAGCGCCCCGGTCGTGGGCACCCTGCCGGTAGAGTCATCATTCAAATAGCGTTAACCGAATCCCACTCATGCAAAAGGCGCCATTTTTGCCCATCCCTGGCCCAGGCCTGGCCATCCGATCAACTTCAATGGATCGCTTCCTGAGCAACAAACTTAAATCTCGACCTTGGAGTGGAGTTAGTCGCGCCAGGGCGGGCTTGCCATCAAAAACGGGTGGTGCAGTTCGGTGAATGGTTGTCTCAGGAGGTGGTAAAGGCCGTCCCCCACCGGCATGTAGTGCTCAGTATTCCCAAAATCCTGCGGCGGTATTTTCTATATTATCGCACTGCTGGATAAATGGCGACACTCCGGATTCAACGTGTCCTTTGGGAATCCGGCCAGGTAGAATACCGGTCCAAAGACGGCAAGCAGACCAAGGTATTCGACGCACTTGAATGGCTCGCTGCCATGTGCAGTCACGTGTCAAATAAAGGCGAGCAGATGGCTCGCTATTATGGCTATTACGGTAATGTGAGCCGGGGGCGTCTCAAAAAAGCCGATGCAGACGACAAGATCCCCTGGATCCTTGAACCACAACTGACCGACAAGACTTTCCGGCGAAAGTGGCCACGATTAATACAAAAAATCTTAAGCGGGAAGACGGGCTTGCTATATCCAAAATCCACTATTTTCAGTCGATTTTAGCCAATTGCCGGGTTGACTTGACAAGCTTCATTCTGTATACGGCTCTTTATTGGATGGAGCCAATTGGGGCTTGGTGTCGCATCAGCAGCGGCCTTATATGTTGTTGCTCATCCCCAGCCGGCACACAACCCTGCCAACCTTGATTTTTTGCTTGATCCGCTCTTAAAAGCGAATTCTTATCATTATATTATGAGATAAGCTGATACTCCTTTTAAGGTGATTTTATGACGCCTATAGACTGGTAAGTTAAAATAATAAGAACGTACCCATTATCTCATGAAGGAGGGCGACCTCGACAATCAATTCTGTTGTCCAAATGAAAGTGGAAATATCACCGTCATTAGCAAGATGGCGGTCTCCAGTTATTTCATATCGGTTATTGGCTGGTTGGTTGACTCTATCAGGGATATATTGGCACTTGCAAAACAAAGGGGCCGCGGACTTCATTTGCGCCGATGCGGATTCGCTTGGCTGGTCGGAAGCTGCCACCAACCAGAGGTGAGACGATACCAACAAAAGGAGGATTAAATATGGCGGCGCAACTGTCCAATACTTATCGTTCCTTACTGGTGCTGCTGGGGCTCTTAGGTGTGGGGCTCTCGGCGTGCTCGTATAATGCCCGGATTGTGCATGGGCACCTTCCCATGACGGAGATCAACGTTGCTCCGAGCAGCAGCCAGAACGTTCAGGACGCTGCCCGCGCGCTGACGAGTTACATCCGCCAAAGCACCGGTGCTACGATCCCTGTGGTCAGTGGCGGCTGCGGCACCCCGACCTGCATCCATTTAGGATCGAGCCCCGAGGTAGACAATTTCGAGATTAGTCTCGACGGCCTGGGATCGGACGGCTTCGTGATCACGTTCCCTGACACCAATACCATCGTGATTCTCGGCCCGACCGATTGGGGCACCGAGTTCGGGGCGTACGAATTCCTCGAGCGATACGTCGGGGTACGCTGGCTGTTGCCAGGTGAAGAGGGAGATTGGGTCCCATCCAAGCCCTCCCTCTCGGTGCCGGCCGTCGAGGTGCGGCAAACGCCGGCAATCGAGGGCCGAGACATGATCGGGTTTACCTGCGGCGAGCAGCAGCTCTGGGCGCGACGCATGCGCTTTCGCCCTCTGGGCGAGTTTTCCCATAACATGAAGAATCTCTTCCCGCCCGCAGAGCTGTGGCCCAGCGCCAGCGATTTCTACTGCATCGGTGGCCAGGGGGAGCCGGATGAGGAGGGCATCTACTGGCAGCCGCATTTTTCGGCGCCCGGTCTGGTCGATGAAGCGGTAGATCGCATCAGGGGCTATATCGCCGCCAATCCTGAACTGAAGAGCTATTCTCTCGGAATGAACGACAACCATTACTTCTCGGGCTGTTGCCCAAACCCAATTTTAACTACTGTTGCAGGCCTACGTAAAGCATAAAATTTTTAGATTTTTTTATTCCATATTTGTGAAAACGCAGAAAAAGAAGTTGATTACGACGATGTCTTATGCTAAAGTACCATAAAATATAACTTTAGTGGGGTATTGTCATTATGATGGGGCGCCAGTCAAGGGTTCAAAGTAAACTTTTTTACACCGCATTTAATCTGGAGCAGCGCGTTCGTAAAAATCACATCTTGAGAAAAGTTAAACGTCATATTGACTTTGATTTTATCTACAATGAAGTCAAAGACACATACGGCATTAACGGTAA
>CACVKW010000187.1 GCA_902749685.1 Olavius sp. associated proteobacterium Delta 1
ATTTTTTTATTCGTTGTAATATAAGCAAGTTAGAGCAATAATTAGCATAACTCGCATAATTCCTGAAATTTCTTTTTACAAGTGCGAAATGTAAGTTATA
>CACVKW010000188.1 GCA_902749685.1 Olavius sp. associated proteobacterium Delta 1
AACAACCACCCTACATATAAGGAGGATTTTTTTCAATGACTCGTATTATTACTCACTTTATGACTCATTCTAAACCCGTTTTTGGACAAGAGTGATTTTG
>CACVKW010000189.1 GCA_902749685.1 Olavius sp. associated proteobacterium Delta 1
CCAGTATCCAGAAACCAGAATCCAGGATCAGTCAATACTTTCAATGGTCTTCATTGCAGCAGCTAAGTTGGATTTCAAAATTTTATGCAACTATAGGGTATA
>CACVKW010000190.1 GCA_902749685.1 Olavius sp. associated proteobacterium Delta 1
ATAGGGGACGTTCCTCGGATTTACGGTTTACAAAATTGGATTTATTTGTTACATGCTGGACATGCCTCGAAAAGCCCGCATAGACCTGTGCGGCGTAGCTTCAGCGAAGACTTACGCCCCTGGAGCGCTGCACCATATCACAGTGAGGGGGATTAATCGAAGAAAGATTTTTTTCGATGATTGCGACCGTGATGATTTTTTGGATCGGCTTGGCGGTATCTTGTCAGACAGTAAAACTGCCTGTTTTGCGTGGGCGTTTATGACAAATCACCTTCACCTATTATTGAGGACAGGAGTCGCCCCGATCGCGTCGATAATGCGAAGGCTCTTGACCGGATATGCCGTGAGTTTCAACCG
>CACVKW010000191.1 GCA_902749685.1 Olavius sp. associated proteobacterium Delta 1
CAAAGATACCTTTTTTCGTGCCGCTACCTTGTTGAGTTTGCTCCAGCGATGAAAAATGTGCCTGGATGTCTCGATCCTGGCAGGCCAGATAGTTTTCGAGGGACCCGTATTTGCTGTCAGCTACCACAGTTTCAACTGTGATCTCGGTGTTCTTTTCATGGTTGTCGACTAACGATTCTAAGCGGTGAGATTCATGTACCTCACCAGGGGTCACTTCAGTGGCTGTAATGACTTCACACTTTTGATCAACGCCGCGATGCACTTGATATTTAAGCTTGGATTTGCCTTTTCCTCGGCGCGTTACAGAAGCATCCGGATCGGTGGTAGAAATATACTTTCTATTGGCAGCCCCGGATTTGGATTGTTGATCGCTGTCGGAAAATTTTTGTTCTTCTTCTAAACGTGATTCCAATATTTGATAGCTCGTATTTAAATACCGCTTTAGCGATTGTTTGTTAACCACAGAATTGTTGGAGGCATCCGCCTGCACCATGCTCGAATCCATAAACAGCTCGCTGCCGTCAACAAGGCCGGCTTGCACAGATTGCCAGACGATGCGCTCAAAAAAAGTTTTAAACGCCTCAACGCCCCATCGGGCTCTGGCTTTGGAAAGTACGCTGTGATTGGGAATATCATCATCCAGGTCATAGTCTAAAAACCACAGCCAGTCTATACGCTCAGGGATGGTTAAGACCAGTTCCCGTTCGGAACGCACATTGTAAAAGATCAAAAGCAGCATCATCTTCAGGATGATAGGAGGCGCAACGGATTCATTACCGTTAATGCCGTATTTATCTTTGACTTCATTGTAAATAAAGTCAAAGTCAATTGTAGGTTTAATTTTCCTCAAGATG
>CACVKW010000192.1 GCA_902749685.1 Olavius sp. associated proteobacterium Delta 1
GCATAACCTGATTTCGAAATCACCAATTTCGCGTTTATAACTGCCTGTTATTATTAAAGGCAGTATTTGATTTTCAATTTATTTTGGACAGCAATGATCCACAACATTGATACACAGATCGTTTTCCAAGAAAAAATCAAGCGGCATCCCTTTGCGGCCATTCAATATTTGCTCCTCTTTCTCAAAATCAGAAAAACGGACCTTAAGCTTGTCAAAATTGTTTCTCATCTCATACCCATCGAACCCATATTTTTTATTGTAACCCTGGAGCCGCTCTCTGATTTCCCTGAAAACAGGAAACTTTTTTGATCCTTCATACACACCAAAATCTGAATAAGCCCTCTCAACCGCATACCTCAAGGCAGGGCTGCTCATTGTGTACAGGAAGTTCTCGGTGACAAAAATATGTGTAGCTGCTTGAACCTTGTCATTGAAAGTGTCCCAGTCTTGAACTTCCCACATATTCAGCCTGAGATCCCCCCATTCAAGGACAGAAAACCAAGGATACTTCAGGTGGAACGCATCGGCTTCCCGTTTTGCTCTCTGGACGAAAATTATGTTGAAATCCCTTTGTTCGGGCGGGACACATAAGATTTGGTCAATAACCCAGAGAATGCCGTAACTCTTGCCTGTGCCAGATGCTCCGCTGACAAAAATCCCTTGTGGGAAATCATAAGTGGTGAATCCACACAGATCCTTCTCGTAATTCACCAATCCATACTTGTATGTTCCGCTGATCCTCTGAGCCTCTTCTGCATCAAGAAAAGGCCTGAACGGGTTCTCCTCCTCTGCCCTAACTACGGCTGCAGCCCGCCTCCTGGCTTCGCTCTCCAGCCCAGGATTGAAGCGGAGCAACAACTCAAGCTCAGAAGGATCTCCTTGGTTCAGCCAGCAATCGCATGCAGCCCTGACTTCCTCGTAAGGTCCGTCAAAGAAGCCTGCTTTCTCGAACGTATCAACGAGTCCTTGGTACTCTTCGAAACCGCGCATGTTTGATTCCTTCCTTTAATATCTTTGTGGATTCCAAACACCGAAGCTCAGCCAACTCCAGAACGCGTTCTTGTCATTCCGCTCAATGCAATCGTTGCACAAAGGGTTGCCTTGCTCTGTCACGTAACCGTCAAAGCCAGCATAACAAAGCCTGCTTCCGTGCTCCCGAAAAGGATCAATGCAGATGAAAGCAGCGCCTACAGGAACCATCAAACCAGTCCAGCTCTGCCCCACTATCTCATCAACGCGTACCAGCCTCCCGCTCGGATCAGTCATAGCCTCGTCAACCTCCTTCACCACATTACGATTCAGCGCAGGATCAAAAACATGCTCCTTGCTCGCAACAAGGATAGGCCTGCCACCATTCACCCTCAGAAACCTCCTGAAAGGCCTGTTAAGCCAGAAAACATCCTGCTCTTCCGGACCCTTACGAACATCTTGACCACCACCACCAGTTGGTGTACCATCCCTAAAATCCATAACGGACCTCCTGTTGAAACAGAAATCATTGGTGTTCATTTATATTTATTGTGGGTGATGGAAAAAATTCAGTAATGCCGACAGAAAAAGAACTCATTCAAAGAATCACAGAAGGAGATAAAGAAGCAGAAAAGATACTTACTGAACGAGAATACCCTAAAATTCTTAGAAGAGTCAGAACTCATCCAGCCTTCAGAAGCTCAACAAATAAGGAAAATACAGGAATACTAAATTTAGAAGACGCTGACGACATAACAAATACAGTATGGATGTACTTGATACCTAAACTGCGTAAGGGTAGACTTCGGGAAGGAGTAAGGCTCTCGACGTACTCATATCAATTCATCAGCAACAACATATATGACTTTCGGCGCAAGGCTGTTTTAAATAAATACCGTTATGATCAAATTAAAGAAGACCCCCCTGATCCCGACCCAATCGGAATGGTAAAAAAGTTCATCAATGACCCTTGCAACCAAGTAATGGCATTAATTTTGTTTTTTAAGGATGAGATACCTGAAAAACATTACCAGATACTTTGCTTTTATTATTACGAAGGATTCCGTTTTAACGAGATAAATGATTGTTTTAAATACACTAAAGGATATGTTTCACAGATACATAGGAAAACAATCTTGCGAATAATCCCTGAATTAATTAGAAAATCTGAAATGCCTTTTGATGAGATAATAGAAGATGGATTGCAAGCACTTCGTAAACTTAATTCCTGAAGTCCTACTCCTGGACCCAGAAGATCAGACAATCGAAGAGACTGTCATGGAGGAGTTCGACCAGCATTTCGAGGAATGCGAGAACTGCCGAAAAATCTTTGATTTCATAGGGCTCATCGACTCAACCCTCATATCTCAATCAGATATGATCTTTGGCGGTAAAGATGACTTTGGGCTTGATGACAATAGGATGAAAATCCTCCACCCGTTAAGACAAGTATCCCTCACCTTAAGAAAAAACAAAGAATTTAACAAGGCGATACCGATCTTAGAATTCTTAATAGGAATAGGGGATAAACCTCTTGCCAATTACCTTTTTCTCGCATTGGGATATACCAATATAGGGGATTTCGATAAGGCTTTATCTACTCTCCGTAAAGCCGACCTACAAGATGTAACGGAGTTTGATGTCCTCATCAGGTTTGCACAAGCATTTAGTGATTGCGGAGGGCATGAAGAATCAAGAAAACTATATGAAAAATGCTACGAGCTCGATCCAGAAAACAAATATGTAATGTGTAACCTCGGCAGTGCTTACACAGAATGCAGGGAATTTGAAGCTGCAGAAGCGCTCCTATCTAAAACGATTGACCTCTACCCTTCAGACCCTGATATTTATACTGTTTATCATAACTTAGCCGTCCTATACTATGAGACCGAAAGAATGGAATTGGCTATTGAAATGATTGATAAATCTTACGAGATATCTCCAGAACACCCTGATATCATACGTACCCGAGAGATTATACATAATAGAGCTAAAGGCAAACCAGTGATTTTGTACCTCACTTAATCGCGCTCAAAATCTTGAGGAAATATATATATGTTGAGCTTCCCAGAATTCAGAAAACTCCTTGCGTCATACCTATCTGACGACTCAGACAACACAGAAAATAAGAAACTTAGACAACTCAAGCTCGCCAAAGCCCTGGCCTCCACGACTCCAATCTCAGGCATCAAGCTCTCGAAACATATCCGTTCTTAGGATAAAAAATATCGCCCTTCCGTCGCATGTCCTCAAACGCCTTCTTCACATCAGGTTCCTTAGCTCCTTTCTCAACTGCAGCGACCACGACATCATCAATCAGCAACACCATCTTACCAGTCTCCTTCTCAAGCGAATCGAAAGCCTCATTAACGTATGAAACAGCGGTCCTAAAACTCGCTCCGTAACCAGTAGCCAGCTTATCAATATCGAAAACACCAGCCTCCTCATCAAAAGCAACCTGCTTCAAACAATAATCCATCAAGTCAATAGCCCGCTGAGCATCGCCAACAGAAACCCGATTCGACAACCGCAGCTTAGCGTAACCCTCAGACAAACGAATAAGACCCTCCAACTGCCGAGCACTAATCGGCACAACCCTGCTGCCTTCTTCGCCGCCGCTCTTGCCCCGAATCTTCAAATAATACTTGATTAAATGATCAGAAGCCCCCTTAGTGAAAGAAGGCATCAAAGCCTTAGCATGATTCAAATATTTCCTGAGCAACCCAGTCTCAACAACATCCTCACAATCATCACCAACACACCCAGTATGAACATCAAGGATCTTCCCGGCAACCAACTTATCGCTCTCAGCCTTCGGAACATCAGTCACAGGGAAAATCAAATCAAACCGGTTGATAATCGTCGGAGGCAAATCAATCTGGTCAGCCAAACTCCTACCATAAGGATCAAACCGACCATACTTAGGATTAGCACCAGCAAGAACAGCACACTCACAACTCAACCGAGCCTGAACCTGAGCCTTCGCAATCGTCACAGTCTGCTGCTCCAAAGCCTCATGGATCTGGTCACGATCCTCCTTAGTCATCTTGTCAAACTCATCAATAATCGCCACATTCTTATGAGCCAACACCAAAGTACCTGCCTGGAAAGTCCAACCAAGGAACTCGTCCCTGACCACTGCAGCAGTCAAGCCAACACCAGAACTGCCCTTACCAGTAGCGACCCTCGCATGAGGAATCACGACCTCCACCCGCTTCAAGATAGTGGACTTACCAGCGCCAGGATCACCAATAACCAACACATGAATATCGCCCCGCTTCACAGTGCCGTCCTTCGCAATCTTCCGGACACCACCGACAAGCTGAACAAGCACACCCTCCTTGATCATGTCGTGACCGTAAATCGAAGGCACCAAGGACTTCACAAGCACATCAACACAGTCCTCCCGGTCAGCAATCTCCCTGATCAACTCGATCTCCTCCCCAGATATCTCGGAATCAACATCCTCCTCCTCAATGTTCTCAATAAAACAAGCATCCAAAATGAAGTCTGAGTCAACACTCTCAGCCCCGTTCCTCAACAAAATAGCTATCTCTTGCAGCACACCGGTAATCCTAACCTTCGCTCCAGGGTTGAACTTTGCCTCGAACTTAGGGTCAACAAGCCATTTTTTGAGCATGGCCTTCAATCGCTGAGGCTGACTCGTACCCTTCACATTCTCGGGAAGCTCCTCCAGCTCAAGCTTCTGGATATCAACCCTCCGCTCGCCAATAACTCTAAACTTCCCCTTTCTCCCGCAACCACAGCGCGTAGGCTGAGTTTTTTTTCTATCATCCTGCATAACGTTCAGGACATTCCCGCAGCTCGGGCATTCATATTTGATGATCTCAGCACGGCTCAAAACATGACCCTTTGCCCGAATAATCCCCTCAAAGAAATGAAGCTTCCCGAAATCAGCAGTCCGCTTAGAACTAATGAGACGCCTACAGTCATCAGAAATGTTATTAACCTGAAACTGGAATGACCTGACCTTCCGAGGCAAATCAAACGCCTCAAGACTAAGCTCAGCAGCCTTCAATGTCTCTTCAGGCTCTGCAAGCAAGCAATCCGCAAGTTCATAATTGAACTCTGTGAGCTTCCTGAAATCGATCACCAAAAAATTCTTGCCCTTCCTGATATTTTCTGAGAGCACGTCAAAATAGGTTTTCTGAATGAACTTGGCGAAGTTCTCGATCCTTTCCGTGCTATCCATCAACATTCCGTCACATCTCTTTCAGTTTTTTATCAAGGCAAAGCTTATGATATATTTTCTTGTTAAACCTCTTTACCTTGCCGCCGTCCTGATCATCCTTGGAGATCACAATCCCGCACTGCGCACATGCCCCCATGACACCTACGGCATACTCCTCTCTTTCCGCATCTCTTTTCTCCTTTCTATTTCTGTCTGCCTCAAGCATGCGCCTGAAACTAATTCCGCGAGACGACATGCGCTTCAGTGTCTTTTCACTGAAAGGCTCACTAAGCCTCTTCTTGAATAGATCCGCTATTGCCTTTGTATCCTCGGATGCTTCATACAGCGTTGCCCTCTTATTGGTCGTAGGATACATCCTCATCCAGAAACGATAATAAGTATCGTGAAGAGGGTTGGCCTTCGTAATTGCAGACACGAATCCTTTATTGAGAAGCTTCATCAATTGGTGCTCGATCACTGTATGGCTACTAGCCCCTAAGAACTTCCTGAGCTCATGAGGTGAGGTAACGGTAAGTTTAGAGAGAGCATATATGATCGCTCCAGTCTTTGGGTTCGTGACACACCCAAGGTACTTGTTCAGTGATTTACACTCCTTGAATATCTCGTCCTTAGGCTTACCTTTCTCTGAGAACATCTCAATAATAGTCCTTGCCTCGTCTGATATAGCTGAAGCTAATTCTTTATTTGTTATTCTGACCACCTCCTTTACGGTCGGGCCTTGCAGAAAAATCAGTAATTTGGTCTGGCTCCACCAGCCAAGACATGTACCTGCCTAATATGAAAAGTTTTCCATTGGGCTTAATTTCTTTTAGAATTCCTACTGCTTTCTTGTTGTTGCGCCTTTCAGCCACAACGAACATTCCTATAAATTGTTTATATTCCGTGTCTTCCATCGTGTCGTGTGTTTGAGTTTGTCAAAGATCTGCATGCGCAGATCATAGACGATTCTGATTTTTATGCTTTTTGGAGTATTTATATTTTGTTGTTTTGTAGGATATAGTTATTGGAGGATTTGTTTTCCTTGAAAACAGGTAGGTTGCTACTCTTTTGACCACCTTCTTACGTGATAGTGTTTGTCGTCAATAAAACATGTAGTTTTCAATGAAATGGTAAGGTGGCTAATTCAATAGCAACCTTAATATTTTCATATTATATATGTGTATATGTAGTAGTAGGTGGCTAGTGTACTACTACTACTTACCTATATGATATACTTTTATTTATATGGTTGCTACTCTTTTGACCACCTTATCTTTATCGACGACATTTATAAATGAGAATGGGTATGGTTGCTACAAAATAAACCACCTTTCTTTTTAGAATATTTATATTCTGAAATACATATTTCTTAATATATATTATTTTACAGATATAGTTATATACCAAAATCTTCATAATTCTATCTGGCGACGATGATGCCTGAAGATCAGATCAATTCACAGAAAACCTTCATCCAGAAGGAACAAGAAAGGATAAACCATCCGAAATGGAGGTTCCTTGCTAAACACGATCCAGGCACCTATGAAGATGTCAAGAATCTCGCAATACCTTTGTAATTGAACACACGACCAAACACGACAAGATGAAATTCGAATTATCCAAAAGAATTCTGAAAGAAAAATCTTCTAAATTATTCATCGAACAAAACAAGCTCGAATCCATGAACCCTTATTCTGAAGGCAAACTTATCCCATCAAAAAAACTCCTTGAACAGCAGCGCATTGTTGAAAGACAGAAAGCTGACGTCATCACTCACCACAACAATCTTCACCAGGTTAACAGTATCATTCCAGTATGATCACATTTGGTTTTCCACACTTTACATCGACACCGTAACGCCCAAGACGGCGTTGGCTCTTAGGTGTACCTATAACAAAATGGGATCTGAACATATCTTGTCTACAAACGACAAGAACACTGCTGAGTTTGTCAAGACGCTTGGATGTAAAGAGGTTCCTCTGCGGAAGGTTAGGAGGAAGATCGGTTGGTACAAGGCTGCTAAAGCTGTCAGGGCTTTGGAGGATCTTGCTAAAGAAGCTTCGCAGTCTCTCCAAGACAGCGCTGCTGAGGCTCTCAGTATGATTGATGATTCATTGAAGGCCCTTGACCAGGACACTGTTGCTTCGCTTAAGACTGCTGCAGAGAAAGCAGAGGTTGAGGTTGTGCAGGTGTTCAAGAAGAAGCATGAGGGTAAGATGGTTGATCATGTGAGGCTGAACCCTGATGTCGAGATCTGCAGCAAGGAAGACTCTTCAACTACAACATTCAAGATCAAGAAATAAGTGATATTGCTATGGCTAACGCAACAATGATGAATGCATCGATTAATGCGACTATGAACGCAACTAATTCCTCTTCAACAGGCGGTGCTGTTGAGCCATTGCTCTGGAATCTCTCAACTCAAGCCGTTATCATTCTTTGCGCTCTTATTGTTTGTGTTACCTCAATTGTTATTGTTGGGTTGCTCAGGCCCAAACAAGCTAAGTCTCCGACTAACAAGCCTTTCATCAGGGCTCTGTTGTTCACCATGCTCATGATTGTTTTCATCATCGTGACTGAGGGTCTTGGATGGTATGGCCCTGAAGGTATGCCTTGGTGGATGAAAGCGGCGTTGATCATCCTCACCTTTTTTTTGGCCCTGACTCTCCCTAAGTCTGAAGCTCAAAAGGTCCAGGAGCGCACTGAGGTTTTGTTTCCTGACCGCATTAAGGGTCACCAGAAAGAGCGTTATGATGCGGTTCTTAATGTGGGTGATAGCTCCGGATCACAGATACCTCATTACAGGGTCTTGCCGAATAATGACAGGTATGGTGGGGGCGATGACCATATCGCTCATTACTTGATCCAGAATAATCATAATCAAATGTATGTTTATGCTTTCGGGACCAGGACTGAAGTGATGGTGGAGGTTGTTGAAGATCCATCCCCTGAGTATATCAAGCTGTTGTTTGCCAGGCATATCAAGCCTTACAGGCCGACTATGACTGTGAGCAGGAACGAGTCTGTCAATAAACATGTTGGAGGTGCGGGCAATGCCGTCGTTGCGCCAGCTACCAGTTGATCCCAGGACCGACATTCCTCTCGGAACTCGCTTCAAGTACTGGGTGATCCGGAAGTTTCCTTATTCGTCATTGGTCACTTATTGGGTTGCTTGGATCAGGAACCGCGCAGACACGACCATGCACTACGCTTTGATCATCATTGTGCCGGCATTGTTCGGCCTGTTCTGCCTGCATGCAGGTCCTAACTTTTATGATGTTCCCTCAGAGGTGGCTGGAAAGGTAGCCACTGTCCATATCATACAGACTATCCTAATCATCATTGGTGCTTGGGCTTTGATAGTGCAGCAGGTGCGAAGGCCTATACCGAGGGGGAGGCATTTCTGAAAATGGCTAAAAGAAACACTGGAGCAACAATCGCTATATCGTGCCTTGTCGTGTTTGTAGGGCTGATGCTTTACAACATTGCTGAAATAAGCGCGTTCAACCCAATCATAATGTTCGGCTCAATATTTTTGATTCTGGGACTCATATTCCAACGGGTTTGGGGAGACTGGTTCGCATCGTTGTTCCCTGCAAAACCAGAGTTTGTCTCTTACAGTGGTTTGGGTGGAAGATTGATGATTGGCCCTATTTCGTTGCCAGGAGGTCAGCAGAAATGTCTTGTCTCTTTCAACTCCAGTTCACTCCCTAAACTACTAAAGGATGGGACCTCTAATTGGTTTTGGGCGTTCATAGGTATGATCACTGGAACCACTATCAAAGAAGTTATAGGGAGAAGGGAGCAGTTCCATTTCGTTGAGAAGAAAGACTGCGAGAACCCAAACGGCTGCATGTTCTTTAAGGGCAGAATTGATGGTGCTGAGCTTCGGGACCCTGAGATCATGTCTGGGCTTACTGAACTAAAGCGTTTGTCTGATGCTTACAGAGCGACTGTTTCGACCATGAAGCAGTACGGGCATCAACTTGCTACAATCGTGAATCAGCGGAACTTGGATGATGACCATGCTTACAGCAGAGCTAAGATGATTGCAGATAACATGAAGAATATAAAGATCATCACTAAAGGCAGTGGAGGCAGCGCAGATGCTGTCGCATCTGAGATGCAATAATGATCATTAAGGAGGTATTTATGTAAAAATGGAACAAAAGACAGATTCAGTATTCGAGACCCCTGACGACATTGATGGCCATGTCCAGGACGCTTTTGATAAAGACCAAGTGGAGAAAAGCAAGGTAAGCCCAGAGCTCAAATCTGTTTTTTCAGAGAAAGAGTGCCTTATGCTGAACTGCAGCCTCAAGGCCAACTATGAGGTCCAGAAAAAGCAGATTAAGGAGCTTCAAAGAGAGAAGCGCGAGTTGACCGAGAAAATCGAGCTCATGCATAAGGCCGTCACCACAGATGCTTCTGAGGACAATATCAAGAAAGCCTTACATGCTGCTGTTCGTGACAAGATCCTCCAAGCAATGAAAGAGGACATTCAGAGGCTCAATAACTCAGTGATTAATCGTGACAAGAAGGTTGCAGCGTTAGAAAGGAATATCAGGCATGCCCGTGACGAAGTTAAGGGTTATGAAGTGATGCTTAAGACTGACGAGGTGCTACACGAAAAATTCAACAACATGAAGCTCCTTGAAGAGAGAGCGCTGCAGCTCCAGGCTCACGTTGAGGAGCTGACCGGCAAGAGGTTTTCGGCTGAGGAAAAGGCCAGTGCTGCAGAGGTCATGCTCAGGAAGGTCCGCGCAGAATTAGACCATGCCACGAAAAAGTTAGCTCATAAAAAGAGGCTTATCATTGACACAGATAAGATCATTAAGGACATGCCGGCTGAGCCTTTGAATAAGGCTAAAGGAAATGTTCCTGAGCCGCCAACTGGACCAAAAAATATAAGTATCAGTATATGGGAGAAAATTAAAAGATGGTCAACCCGAGACTGAATAGTCACAAGCTTGTGATTCCATCGTCGCTTTATTATAGGCGCACCAAGATCCCTAAGGAGTGGCTTGATGTTATTAAGGATGCTAATTTCTCTATACTTGCTTCTGGAAGGACTGGATCAGGCAAGGACTCTATCACTACGTTTGTTGTGAACCTGGACCAGGCCCTGCGCAGGACAGTCATTGTTCTGGATACTAAGATGGAGTATCCGTGCGCTATTTTTACTCAGCAGGATGTTGTGCTCAGGAATTTGTTGATTAAGCACGGCTTGGTAGGCCGTGGCTATAAGACAGTGTTGTGGATTCCTTACGTTGAAGGTCTGGAAAAGAATGAGCATTTCCAGGAGCTCATATCTTATCATCATCCTAACCTTGAGATCCGCCCTTTCAGGATACGCATAGCGGACTTCACATCTGAAGATTCTTACAACATGAGCCTTTCCAAGACACACCTTCAAGCTATGGCAAGGAAGGATATGCTCATCGGCCAGACAAAGATGCTGAATGAGGCCAGGGAGGAGATGGGCCGAAGGATGGGCTTTGACGATTTTGACCTGCAGGAAGATGGTTGTGGATGGGAATACCTTGATTTCGAGGAGATCACGACAAACAGGAAGATCAATGTCATATCTACATTTTTTATGTTCAAGAACACTATCACTGCAACAAGCTACATGATCGGGTTGCTGAATGATTTCCTGAGTATAGGTAAAAGTATCAATAGGGTTCGTGGGAAGGACGAGCTTTTCACTGTTGTTATACCTGAGGTCGAGATCATATTGCCGAGAGGTGTGAAGAGCCTGGACCAGACTGTCAACACATTGAAGTTCTCAATGCGGACAGGCCTCAAGCTGATGCGTAGCTTCGGAATCCGTTTCCGGATGAACCTACAGAATCTTTCAGCCCTTGATCCTGACATGGTAAGCCAGAGTATGCCTTTTGCCGGCAGGACTTGGAACCCTAAGGACTTGAACATGCTCAAGATTTTTGGGCTGTCCAAGAAAGATTGTTTAATGATCAGCCGGTCCAGGATTGGTCAGTTCAGGGATGTGATTCATGGCAAGGATTTCAGTGCAGTTCCGCTAAGCCATAAGGCCAGAGAGATGGAATATTTTGTTACGATGATGCGGAACTATTACAGTGATCCATCGTTGTTCTTGTTTGAGACTGAGAATTATTTCTTGTCAGAGATCCTTGATTACGAGCCTTTGTTTTGGGAGGGCAAGCCGCTGACTGTTCCTGAGTATAATCGCAGGGTGGGGGCCTGGCTTGAGCAGCATGAGCCAAGAGGGGTGCTGCCTATTGATTATGGTATTGGTGAAGATGCAGAAGGGATGGACGACCATATTGAGAATATGGAGGCACGAGCATCATAATGACACCTGAGAAGAAGCAGGACAATGGAAAGGAGCTGCTCTACCGATTAGTATATAGATCAGATAAGCAGGGCGTTCCTTGCAGCTATGTTCATGTTGAAGAGCGCCAGGCTCTGTTTTTGATGAAGATGGTTCGTTTCATTCAGCAGGCTAAGAAAGATAGGGTGACAGTGTTGGATATCTGTAAGGGCCTTGGCACTAAGAACCGGGTGTTGATTCAGCGGATGGCTGATAGGCTTGCTGGAGTGCTGTGGATCGATAAGCGTGATGATCAGGGTTATGATTATAGTGTAGTGTGTAGGGGTAGAGTTGATGTCCGCAAGGGTACATACAATAAGAATCGGAACCTGCCTCGCACTCCTCGCTTCTTGAAAGCTCCTTATACTTTCTCTCGCGCGGCTCTATAAAATAATAAAGGCTTGCCTATTATTTTATATCAATTGACATTGCTGTCCAAAATAATTTGAAAATCAAATACTGCCTTTAATAAAAACAGGCAGTTATAAACGGGAAATTAGTGATTTAGAAATCAGGTTGTACC
>CACVKW010000193.1 GCA_902749685.1 Olavius sp. associated proteobacterium Delta 1
ACAACCTGATTTCTAAATCACTAATTTCCCGTTTATAACTGCCTGTTTTTATTAAAGGCAGTATTTGATTTTCAAATTATTTTGGACAGCAATGATATTC
>CACVKW010000194.1 GCA_902749685.1 Olavius sp. associated proteobacterium Delta 1
AGCTTACATTTCGCACTTGTAAAAAGAAATTTCAGGAATTATGCGAGTTATGCTAATTATTGCTCTAACTTGCTTATATTACAACGAATAAAAAAATCTA
>CACVKW010000195.1 GCA_902749685.1 Olavius sp. associated proteobacterium Delta 1
CTGCGAATCACAACCAATCCATGCACGCTATAAGAGATGGAGATGGTAGGCGACTTGATCTAGCAACCAAGGCAGGGCCGGTTACGGCCCTGCCTTTTTGAATTGAGGGATTCAGGGATTGGGGGATTTGGGAATTCAGGAATTCAGGGATTGGGGGATTGGGGAATTCAGGGATTGGGGGATTTGGGAATTCAGGGATTCAGGGATTGGGGGATTGGGGGATTCAGGGATTCAGGAATTCAGGGATTGGGGGATTGGGGAAGGAACTGAATAGAGAATATTTAAAGTTCGCCTTCGGTGGACCATAAATCTTTCCACTGGATGCGGACAATCTTCAATTTATGCCGGCTTATAGTTCTTAAGTTCTGGAAAATATTTTTTGTAGATACCGCGATCGCGCGTCAAAATCGCATCACATTTAGCAAGCGCAAAACCTCCGATTTTAATACATCGATGAGAACATCAGCACTATGTACCGGGAAAGCGGTGGCCCCAATAACTACGTACTCTACGTCATTGCCGTTTAATGATTTCAAAAGGCTTTCGATGTCCATTTCTAACTAACATTTCAGCCATTTCCATTGATTTTTGAAACATCATCCGGAAACGCTGCTCCACCGTTAGGGAAAGCTGATACTCCAGCTCAAATTCGAGTTCGCGCTCTTGGTCGTCGTCTTCAAGTTTTAGGATAGATGACATTTTACTGGCCTCGGTAACTTGAACTTTTCCTGGTCATTCACTCGGCTAAATAAACATCATGCTATCAGATTAAATTCAGGTTTTCAATCACTTAATACCTGGAATTAGCGCGTATTCTTAGCGGCAGTGAATACTGGTGTATATTGGTGATCTCACCGGTGCTAAGTTTTCTGGTAAAAATTCAGGTATCCGTTATTTTTTAAGTGAAGTTAATCAATACAGGATCTACCCGAAAGGTAAAATACCGAATATTTATTCCCTTGTAAACTCAACAAAATCCCAGCCCTTCGCACTTCTTTTTTTTCCACCTTCCCTCCGGGGCGTTGGCCCCTACTGGCCGGAGGCCGCATTCCGCCCGCCTGAGCTTGTCGCAGGCCGAATTCCCCAATCCCTCAATTCCCAAATCCCTGAATTCCTCAATCCCCCTCTCAGACCCTTAAAAGTTTTTATAAACTTTTTTAATGCTTTTCCCTGCCCGGGAATATTGCCGGATTGGGGTGTTATCACCTTTTTCTATAATATCAGCAAGTAAGCCATCTTGGAGTTAATAGACTATTCCCGCACAAGTTGGCATTCAATTTGCAATCCATAAAAGCGAACTTTAAAATTTAATCCAATTAGAGGAGTTGTCAAAATGAAAAAGATCCACAAGATATTGCAGATTGTCTTGATTAGCGCGATTGCCTTGCTCACCATAGGGTCTGCAGCCCATGCGCAATATAATTTCAATAAGAAGATCACCGTCGATCATACCCGGGTATTCGGCATACCCTACGGCTATGACTATATGAAAAAGATCACCATCGACGCTGCCCGGGTCGGTGGAACGGACGCGCCGCCGGCCGGCTTTAGCGCCGTTAAGAAAATCACCGTGAATAATGCCAATGTCAGCGGGTCGACTGATTTAACCGACTTCCCCGTGCTGGTAAGCATCAGTGGTGACGCCGGATTAAGAACCACGGCCCAGGGCGGTGAGGTGACCGACAGCCAGGGCGACGATATCATATTCTATGATCAAACCTTGAGCAGCCAACTGGACCACGAAGTCGAATCCTACGACGGCACCACGGGGACGCTGGTGGCCTGGGTGCGTATTCCGAGCCTCAAGGCCACGCAAGATACCGTATTTTACCTGGCCTACGGCAACAGCTCCATCAGCTCTTCCCAGGAAGACGTGCCCGGGGTCTGGGACGCCAACTATAAAGGCGTTTGGCATCTGGAAGAAGACGTAACTGATGAGCAGACATCAGGCACACATGACGACTCCACCTCGAATGGCAACGATGGCAGTCAAAATGAAAATGTGGAAGCAACCGGCAAGATTGCCGATGGGCAGGATTTTGATGGGAATGATGATTATGTAAATTTGTCAGATGTTGATTTACTCGCCGCAGATTTTACACTTAACGCATGGATTAAACCAAATGTTGGTAGCGGTGAGAGATTTGTCATTGGCAAGGAAAGAGAAGGAGAGGCCAATTACCAGTTTAGGTGGTTTTTAGATACCAATGATTATCTTTTATTTATGATATCAAATTTCAATAATAGCGATAGTCTTTGGACTGGCAGCTATAATCTAAGATCTCCTAATCGATTGACGGAAAATTCATGGACTCATGTAGCTGTTACACGTTCAGGTACTAATTATGCTCTGTATATTGATGCGCAATCTGTAGATACCGCTTCTACGAGTACCGTCATCAACCACAATAATAGTCACGATATGCTCATCGGCGCAAGAATATCGGCATTTGGTCCCCCAGATCAACTTTTCGATGGCTCAATCGACGAAGTCCGCATTTCCAGCACGGCCCGCTCCGACGACTGGATCAAAACCAACTACAACAACCAGAGCGACCCGGCTGGCTTTATGACCATCGAAGATGGAGGTTCGGGTTCGGGCGACCACGAAAATTTTCCCGTGCTGGTCAGCCTGACCAGTGATGATCTCAAAAGCCCCGGCCGGGTCACCAGTGCCGGCGGCCACGATATCATCTTCATGGATTCAGCGCTGGGCGCCAAGCTGGACCATGAAGTGGAATCCTATGACGCTGCCAGCGGGACCCTGCTGGCCTGGGTCAGAGTTCCCCTGCTGAAGGTTTCTGAAGACACCGTCCTTTACCTGTGTTACGGCAACAGCAGCGTTACTGCTTCGCAGGAAAATGCCGCCGGGGTGTGGGATGCCGACTACAAGGGGGTTTGGCACATGGAGGGC
>CACVKW010000196.1 GCA_902749685.1 Olavius sp. associated proteobacterium Delta 1
CAGCATCAAGTATCAAGCATCCAGCATCTGCCCGGAAAAAGCAACGATCTCAGACATAACGGCCAGGCTAGATGACAAGAATTTATGCAATGTTAGGGTA
>CACVKW010000197.1 GCA_902749685.1 Olavius sp. associated proteobacterium Delta 1
ATTTAACTGTGAAATAGGGAAAAAATCGGATTTAAAAGTTTAATTTCAGTGGGTTATAAATATTCTAATTATTTCTCCGCGCTAGCGGTATGTCCAACGTC
>CACVKW010000198.1 GCA_902749685.1 Olavius sp. associated proteobacterium Delta 1
CCTGAATTTTAAAAACAACAAACATCGGCCGAGATCAATTATGAAAAATTAACCTCGCAAAGTTCGAAGAAGATATTTTCGTGCAAAATTCAGGTAATACTTGAATCTTGCATATGAAAGCCTCCGACCGGTTCGCCTCTGGCGGGCTTGTCCGCCTGGAGGGCTCGTGCATAATTCATGTGACAGCATTGGATCATCACCAAAAAGTTGCAGGAATTTAGGGTTAAACCGTGTTGTCGGCGATAAACAATTTAATAGCCCTATCATCCAATCGGCCAATATTTCGATCAAACAATCAAGCTATCCTTGACGCCCTGATTTTATTTTGGTATAAACTGAATATCTTAATATTTTAGTTAGTTATAGCCTTTCATATATTGGCAAGATACATGCATTATCCTAAAGGCTCAAATTACGGTAAGAATCGGTAGTTTCTACTTTTCAATCATAGAATCGAAATAGATGGAAATTTTTCCATCCAATAGTATTGTTGATCAATAAAGAAATGAATGAAACAAAAATTTCTTTGATTTCGGCTGGTACTGCTATAATAGTTACGATTATCTTATTTATTATTAAGGAATTACTAGCTAGTTCCCGTCATAATAAAATTTTTGATAGTCACCGGCTTGGAAATCTTTATAATTTTTATTTTGAGCAGTATCTTTCTGATCAAATAAAAGAGGCTAGGGAATTTATTGAATCATCGAATACTGAAAAAATTATTGATTTTCCAAAGCGTTTTGAAAAACAGAAAATTTTGGCTCGTGCTCTCCAAAGGGTTGGGATCATGTGCTTTACTGGAACCATACCAGTGGAATTCGCAATTACGATGAATGGGGCTCAATTGGTAAATGATTGGGTTATTCTTAAGAACCTATTGCGAGAAAATGGCAGCGAATTTAATAAACTACAAGCCTTCTGGAGGCATGCAGAGTGGCTGGCACTTTTAACTTGGTTGCGTTTTGCATTCGCTGAACTCCAAATGACCGACTATGAAATCAAAGCTATGAAAGATCTTTTACAAAAATACAAAAGCGTGGGTAAGATACTAAGACGTGAGAAGAGATTGAGAAAATTTGATAAAGAATTTCTAAATGCTTACACTGGAGCAATGGTTTCCAAAATCAGGAGGTCAGTCTTTCTGAGTTACATATTGTTACGAAAAAAACCTTTAAAAAGGATAGAGTTACTTAAAAATATAGAGAATATTGGATAAAAATGTATCGAAATCTATATCCTAAAAAAGGTATTTGAGCAGGCAGCAATAGCTCGTTGGTTTACGTCGAATTTCGGAATACTTAAAGATTGGTGGGATGCAAGTTAAACCTAGAACGTAAAAGATACCTGCTATTATGTTGTGAGTTTTTCTATCCTATTGATAATACGTTTAAATATTGCATTTTCTTGATAAATATAGATTTGCCCATAATTTCAATTAGA
>CACVKW010000199.1 GCA_902749685.1 Olavius sp. associated proteobacterium Delta 1
AACAACCACCCTACATACAAGGAGGATTTTTTTCAATGACTCGTTTTACAACTCATTATATGACTCATTCTAAACTCGTTTTTGGACAAGAGTGACCCTACATACAAGGAGGATTTTTTTCAATGACTCGTTTTACAACTCATTATATGACTCATTCTAAACTCGTTTTTGGACAAGAGTGGCCATGTTTATAAATTTATAAACACATTCTTGATTCGGCGTGCCTTTGACGATCATCCATGAATCCACCCAACCCTCGGCGCCTTCTTCGGGGATGAATTCCTTGACCGGAATTTTCTGTTCGGCAAGTAGTGCGGACTGATAACCGCCCCAGGTATTGGAAATCCAAACCTCGCCATTACTATACAGGTCGACCAACTCACCGGCGGTAGACCAGTATTTACGAATCAGTGGCTTCTGTTCAATCAGTTTCTGCTTGGCCGCTTCCAGTTGTGCATCGCTCAAGTTATAAATATCCATATTGCCGAGAACACGCGAGGCCACGTAAATGGCACTTTTATCGTCCCACAACGCAATCTTGCCCTTATACTTGGCAGACCAAAGTTCTTTCAGGGACTTGGGCGGTGTTTTAATCTTGTCTGTACGGTACATGAAGGGAATAGAGCCCCATGAAAATGGCACCCCATATGTCTTGCCGTCTTTTTTGAGAGCCGGGGCAGAACGGAATTTATCATAGATTTCGTTGTATCGCTTGACCTTCGATAGATCAATTGGATCAACGAGACCAGCCCTAATCAGCACTGGCGAAGTGTCGATCGCAGGTGAAATCAGATCGTAAACGCCGCCACCGGCAGAAAGCTTCGGTGCGAAATCGTCATTGGAACCAACATAGGTCGCAGATACTTTGCAGCCGCTGGCCATTTCGAAATCCTTGATAAAACTTTCATCGGCATACCCTTCCCATGTCATCAGGTTCACTTCACCAGCCAATGCAGACCCACCTATAGTGGCAATTGCCAGCCATGCCGCTATCCCAATACTCAGGTTTCTTACTTTAAATTTTCTCATTTGTTGTTTCCTCCCTAGTGGATTTAATCTAAATTCGGCCAATCTTAAGAGGGCTGTTCGTGTCATCTTGCAAACTGTACCTCACACGATCATTGACCAGTTTGCCCCCGAAAGGTATTTGTCAGCACTGACCGAAGGCTGATGCCGTTGACGCGAATGAGGCTACCATCCACCTTCGGCACGACGGTTATGGCGCGCTTCGCCTCCCAGCTCGAAGACCGGGAGTTTGCGCGCGGTAAATGCTTAAAGAAACCACGGTGAGAACTCACGCCCAACCTTGCTGTGCCAGCGCTACCGAAGGAGGGTGCGAGTTGATCCCAATATTTGCCAAATAAATGCTCATTTGTCAAATAAATACTCATCGATTGGTCAATATATTCGCGACATCTCGCAATTTCTATAATTTATTGAAATCATGTAGCTTTTAACGACACTGATTTTATGCCGCCTACCTGGAATGATGGAATATTGGAATCATGGCCCGCCCTGGTGCGACTCATGTAACGACAACTGATGCTGGCGGATTTGACTATCATTTAATTTATAGAAGGACACAATCTAATTCGGTCTGGGCCAGGGAATAATGGTCAAAAACGCATAACTTCAGTGTTTGGATCAAGGTTTTGAGATCAGTTTTCACTTAGAATGAAAGTTATCATTTTTTATCGGGTTGCTTTTTTTAAAGAGATTTAATCAGCGGCAAAATCCCGCCAAATGGGCTTAGCCGCTCCGTGCAAGTTTCGTATACCGTTGAAGTGTTGATTTTTCTGGCCTTTGCACCATTTGTTTTAAAACCTTTACCATTGTGCCATTTTTTGCTATTTCTTTTTCGTTGTTTTACCATCTGGGTACCTGCTGTTTTTGGGATTGGTTGCTGCCGAACCCAATTGATACCGGAGACCCAGATTGTTTCTCAATTTAAAAACTCTGTTTATTGATTTTATTACATTCTAATTTTGAAAAGGCTGTAGAAAAACAATAATAAAGGAGGTATCAAAAATGATTAATGGATATAACGGCAGGGTTCTATTTGTTGATTTAAGCTCGGCTTCTATCAGGGAAGAGCGTCTTGACGAAGGAATCTATAGAGATTTCATCGGAGGGCAGGGACTAGGCGTTAGGATTCTCTATGAGCACATGAAACCGGGAGCGGACCCGATGGGTCCGGATAATATTTTTGGTTTTGTAACAGGGTTGCTGACTGGATCCGGAATACATGGTGCACGATTTACTGTAGTAGGAAAATCTCCTATCTCCGGTGGCTGGGGCGACAGCAATTGTGGCGGTAGCTTTGCAAAAGAACTGAAGGCCGCCGGCTATGACGGTGTTTTCTTTAGTGGTATCTCCTCAAAACCGGTTTATCTATACTTGAATGAAGGCAAAGCTGAGCTGAAAAAGGCAACCCATTTGTGGGGCAAGGAAACCGTTGATACTGATGCCATGATAAAAGATGAACTGGGGGATCCAAAGGTCAAAATTGCCTGCATAGGTCCTGTTGGCGAAGCCAAATTGACTTCTGCTGCAATTATGCATGAAGGATCTGCTGCTGCAAGGTCGGGACTTGGGGCAGTGATGGGGTCAAAACGTCTTAAGGCTTTAGCTGCTAGAGGTAATCAAAAGCTGCAGATTGCTGATGCAAAACGATATTCGGAGTTGCGTAAGACCTATCTTGCAAGTGTCAAGGTTTCGAAAAATCCTTGGGTACCATTCTTCAAGAATTGGGGCACACCCGCCTTTTTTGAGGGTTATCTTCTAGCGGGAGATACTCCAATTAAGAATTGGACACTATTTGGAGAAGAAGGATTTCCTAATTGGAGCAACTTACATGGCGACTCAATCACAAAATATCAAACTAAGAAACACGCCTGTACGGGTTGTCCGCTTGCTTGCAAAGGTCGACTCACGATAGAGAAAGGACGCTTTGCTGTAAGTGAATCGGCTAAAGTAGAGTATGAAACATTGGGTATGTTTGGCTCTAATCTTCTTATTGATAATGTAGAGGCGGTGATCAAAGCTAATGACATTTGTAATCGTTACGGGATCGATACAATAGCTGTCGGCAGTGCCATTGGTTTCGCTATGGAGTGCTACGAGCGTGGATTGATAACGAACAAGGATACAGATGGCATTGAGCTTGTTTGGGGCAATGCAGATGCAATGCTAACAATGGTTGAAAAGATAGTTAAACGAGAGGGATTTGGGAAGGTTTTAGCAGAAGGCAGCAAGCGCGCTGCTGAGCGTATCGGTAGAGGGAGCGAAAAATTTGCTGTTCACGTTGGTGGCCAGGATTTACCGGCTCATGATCCCAGAGCTAGCGTCGGCCATGGATGGGGTTATATTGTTGATCCGACTCCGGGTCGTCACACATCGACAACATTTAAGGATAGCCAGGAGGAGGCACTTGAATGGTACGAGGGGCTTGAATTCGGTCTGTCTTCCGAATTGAATCTTCCTAAAGTAGACAAACTTGATGCAGATGCCAATGCCCAGGCATTTGCTACCTGCAGCGATGCAGACCGTTTGTGGACTTCAGCAGGCCTTTGTTGGTTTGCACTCTATCCCGAAGGTCTCCCTCTGGTTGAGGCAATAGAGGCGATAACTGGGTGGGATTTTACCCTGGCTGAAGGTCTAAAGACTGGCCGCCGGATTCAGACCTTACGTCAAGCTTTTAATATACGTGAAAGAGTAAAGACAAATGAATGGCGCCTACCTCAAAGAGTGGCCGCAGCGCCTGCTGCGGGACCACTTCAAGGTCGGAAGGTTGATTTTGAAGCAATGAAAAGGATAGCTTATGCTGCGTTGGGATGGGATAGCGAAACTGGTAAACCATTGGAATCAACTATAGAGGAGCTAGGGTTAAAAGAATTAGTTGGATAAATTCCATGACACATACGACACATAAGATTGGTTCTGATGAGGGGACCGGGCATTGAAAATCAAAATAAAAGCCGTATCAATTCTACGCCAATATATGCCATTATCCGATAGTCGCCTTGATGAGGAGAGTTGGCGCGTACCAGAAGGGGCGACTATCGGTGAAGTTCTTCAAGTTCTTAATATTCCGGTGAAATACGCGAAGATTTTTATGGTGAACGGTATTCGCGTGGACCAGGGAAAAGTCCTCAATGAGGGAGATATCCTCCATATCTTGCCTACGATAATTGGAGGTTAACGAGTTGTTACCCAAATTCCCGAATCGTTTTAAGACACTGAACGACCCTCGTCTATAAGACGAGGGGTTCAAGAGCTGTCGATTTGAAATCGACTGTCGTCAACCATGGGCTCGCCCTATTTCTAATTGATATCTCAGATACAAAAATATAGGGAGCTATGCAAATAGGTTGGATCTGTATCCTTGAAGGGGCTATTTATGGCAACTCATCTAACATCGTCTGTAATTGTAGACTCCGTTTCGTTTGCTAACATATGTGAACAATCCGGATTGAAGGATCGACTTTGGTACCCAACCAGA
>CACVKW010000200.1 GCA_902749685.1 Olavius sp. associated proteobacterium Delta 1
CCGCCCCGCCGCCTGGATCCAGACCAACTACAACAACCAGCGCTGGCCCAACAAGGCCCAGCACCCGGACGAAGGCTTTATCACGGTGCAGCGCGGGGTCTGTGACACGGCCACGCCCGTGACTTGTGACAGCACCGGGCCGACGGTAACGGCAGCTTCAATCGCGGCGGCCGGTGAGTGGCATTCCTACGCGGTGACCCTGGCGGACCCGGCCTGGCTCAAGGTTTACAGC
>CACVKW010000201.1 GCA_902749685.1 Olavius sp. associated proteobacterium Delta 1
GTTGAGACACCCAGTTGCCTGGCAACTTCAGCTAAGGCAACCCCGTGCGTCTTCGCCAATCCAATCGCAATCCGAGCTCGAACCTCACTCGCCTCCTTGGGCCGGCTTCCCGCTTTTAATTCTTCAATTGCGATA
>CACVKW010000202.1 GCA_902749685.1 Olavius sp. associated proteobacterium Delta 1
ATTCTTGTCATCTAGCCTGGCCGTTATGTCTGAGATCGTTGCTTTTTCCGGGCAGATGCTGGATGCTTGATACTTGATGCTGGATATCTAACAGGACACTATC
>CACVKW010000203.1 GCA_902749685.1 Olavius sp. associated proteobacterium Delta 1
AGATGAGTACCTGGAACATGCTTGGGACGGTTTGTTGGACGTTGACTTATATACAACGGTCCATTTTGAGGCGGTTTTTAATTTTTCATCCGGCGAAGGGAAATTCATCTATACCAACTCATACAGCCAGAACAATTTCTTCGGCATTTACGTTAAGCCGGCGACTGACAAGCTGGTCGTCTATACTTATATGTACTATGGCACTACAAAGAACCAATGGCGCTGGGAAACCAACAGCGGGTTATCAGATGGGGTGCATCATATCGCTGTCCAGCATACCAACGGCAGCGATCCTATTATTGAGATCGACGGAGTCGCGGCGCCCTTTACGGCGGCGTGGTCGCTAAACAATAAAACGCGAACGACTTCG
>CACVKW010000204.1 GCA_902749685.1 Olavius sp. associated proteobacterium Delta 1
ATATCCAGCATCGAGTATCAAGCATCCAGCATCAGCCCGGAAAAAGCAACGATCTCAGGCATAACGACCAGGCTAGATGACAAGAATTTATGCAATGTTCGGGTTTAGCAGACAACTATCAATAATTGCCAGTGTATTATTCCATAGTTTCGTCGAGGATTTCGGCAATATCTTTTACTTCGACATCCCCGTTGTTGTCGTTAATGCCGTCTCGCAGCATGGTGATGCAAAAGGGACAGGCGGCTGCCACCTGATTTGCGCCGGTCGAAATTACTTCCTGTGCCCGTTCGTGGTTGATGCGTTTGCCAATGGTTTCTTCCATAAACATCCTCGCACCGCCGGCCCCGCAGCAAAGGCCCTGGTCTGCATGGCGATTCATTTCAATCAGGCTGTTGCCTTTGCCAACCGATCGTAGAATGTCGCGTGGTGCTTCAAAAATACCGTTCCAGCGCCCCAGGTAACAGGAATCGTGAAAAGTCAGTTTCTCGATGGGGGTCCCGTTGGTCTTCAGGCGACCCTGCTTTAACAGATCCAGCAAAAATTCGCTGTGGTGAACCACCGGGTAGCGGGCGCCGAATTGGGGATACTCGTTTTTTATCGTGTTGTAGCAGTGAGGGCAGCCGGTCAGAATCTTCTTGGGCTGGTACTGGTTAAGAATTTCCACATTCTCGGCTATCATCATCTGGGCCAGGTACTCGTTACCGGCTCGCCGGGCGACATCGCCGTTGCAGCGCTCCTCCTCGCCGAGAATGGCAAAGTTTACGCCGGCCTTTTTAAGCACCCGGGCCATGGCCTGGGCAATCTTTTTAGCGCGGTCGTCAAACGAAGCGGCACAGCCGACATAGTACAAAATATCAGCCTGGGGGGTGTCGGTCATTAAGGGCACATCCAGGCCGTTGGCCCAATTGGCCCGGCTGTCGCTGCCGAATCCCCAGGGATTGGACTGGTTTTCAAGATTATTGAAGGTTTCCTGCATTTCCGGCGGAAAGCGCGACTCCATCAGCACCTGGTGTTTGCGGGCTTCAAGGAGAATGTCCAGGTGCTGAATATTAACGGGGCAGATGTCTTCACAGGCCCGGCAGGTTGTGCAGGACCACAGAACGTCATCGGTGATGGCGGATTTTTCTCTGAGCAGCGGCTCAACTGTTTCATCGTCTTTCGCAAGAACGGCGGCAGCCTGGTCAAATAGATCGATCTTGGCATCGTGGACCAGCCGCTTGGGAGATAGCGGTTTGCCGGTCATATCCGCCGGGCACTGTTCTTCACAGCGACCGCACTCGGTACAGGCATACAGATCCAGCACATTTTTCCAGTTCAGCTCTGAGACCTTACCCAGTCCGAAACTTTCCGCTTCTTCGTTTTCGATATCGGTTTTGAGCATGGCTTTGGGCCGGTCCAGGGGCTTTAAAAAAACATTGGGCACCGCAGCCAGCAGATGCAGGTGTTTGGAGCCGGGAATATAGATTAAAAAGCCAAGAATCGTCAACACATGGATCCAGTAGAAGATTTCGAATCCGGTTCGGCCGGCAGCGGGCGCAAGGGCCTTTAGATTGAATCCGTAGTAGACCACCTTTGAGACTGTAAGATAGCGGCCATATTCAAACCCGCTACCGCCGATTGAGGGTAAGAGAAGAAAGGCATTGATAAAATAAAAGGTGATGATGATGACCGATGTGAAGAGAATAATCAGCCGCGCATCGAGACCGTCGGTCAGGTAAATGGGTTTAATGAACAGGCGCCGATAGAGGGCGTATCCCAAACCGACCAGAACCGGAAAAGCTAGAATGTCGGCCACAAAAATATAGGCGCCATAAAGAGCAGGAATTGCATGCGCCACGTGAAAGGCCGGAAAAACCCCTTGAATCATCAATTCCAAGGAGTGCGGCTGAACCGCTAAAAACCCGAAGAAGATCAGCGTGTGAGCCCAGCCCGGCAATGGTTTGCGCCGAACATTACTCTGACCGAGTACATCCGTAAACAGTACCTTAACCCGTTCGCCGATTCGATCCACCTTAAACGCTGCATCTCCGGCAACACTGCGCATCAGCAATAAAAGATGCTTGACTCTGACAAAAAAAAGACCGAAAGCCGCCACAATGGCAATTGCCATTAAAACCGATTTGATCCAGGCGTAAGTATCCATTTGTTAATCACCATGATATTTGTCTGCGATTGCATGGTTTCAGGTTGTCCGCCGGAGGCGGATCAGATGACAGAGATTGGAATTCGGAAGTCGGAAAAAAAGAAACTTGAAATCGGAAATTTCCAAAATATTCTCCACCATCAACCGTCCACCTTTTACCTAAATCCTTTAACCTTTGGCCTTGAGCCTTTAGCCTTGAGCTTTCAGCTTTGAGCTGCCATCATCCGTCATCCTGCTGTTCTCGCAAGACTTCCGTCAACACCGGCACCACCTCGAACAGGTCGCCGACGATGCCGTAATCGCATTTGCCGAAAATGGGTGCGTCTTTGTCGGTGTTGATTGCCACGATGACCTTGGAGGTTTTCATACCGGCAAAATGCTGCACCGAACCGGAAAGGCCGCAGCCGATGTAAAGTTTGGGGCTAACTGTTTTACCCGTCTGTCCCACTTGCATGCTGTGCGGCGCGTACCCGGCATCAACCGCAGCTCGCGACGCTCCCACGGCAGCGCCGACTAGCTCAGCACATTGCCGCAGGATTTTATAATTATCCTCCGAGGCAATGGGACGTCCTCCCGTAACAATGACATTGGCCTCGGTCAGATCCACTGTCGTCGACTGACTCTGCTTGACTTCTTTAATAACAAGCTTTCCTGAATCCTGCACCGCTGCCTGGTAGCTGATCACTTCGGCTTCACAGGGTGCTGCCTGGACTTCAATGGCATTCGGCCGCAAACCGCAGATATAGGGATTGGAATTAAATTTAATGGTTGCCAGGGTTTTACCTGAAAAATGAGATTTGGTCACGGTCTTGGCCACTAAATCAATCCCGACGCAATCCTGTATCAGGGCGACGTCTGTCAGCGCCGCCAGTCTAGCCAATATGTCTCGTCCTCCGGCACTGCTCAATCCCAGCAGAACCGCAATATCGAAATGATCGATCGCATCAGCCAGAGTCTCTGCCCGCCGATCAGGGCTTGATGTCAGGTCACCGCCCTCAGCTGAAAGTTCAACGACCTTTTGAACACCATATTCCTGCAATATGCTTTTACATGACTCGGCCGACGCCCCCGGAACAAATGCATAGATTTCATGACTCCCATCGCCCCGGGCAGCTGTAATCACACCAAAATTCGCCTCTTTAACCCCATCGTCACCGGTTTCAATCAATACGCCAATATTTGACATCGTTTCATTCTCCCAAGCTTTAATTTATCTACATCTTTTTAAAAAAGGTTCAAGATTAAAAGTTCAAGGTATAGGGTATAAGGTGTAAGGTTTACGGTGTAAGGCAGCGAATATCGAATGTCGAAGTAAGGTATTCTATCTGTCCATATCTGCAGAGCGCTATGATCTCTGCGGTTCAAGCTCGCAACAACCGACATGCAACCCACAACCCGATTTCTTCCTATCCGCTTAAATCAATCCGAAATCCGAAATCCGCAATCTATAGACCCGTAACTCGCACCTCGTAACTCGCAACCCGCAACGCGTTTCCCGCAACCCGCAACACGCTTTACAAGACCTTATCCTCTTCCTTCAATATTTTTACCAACTGCTCCACCATCTCCCGCGTGGAGCCTTCCATCATCCGGGCCTGTCCTCTTTCGGGGACTGCTTCCAGGTTAACGATTTCCGTTTGTGGTGAAGAGAGATCCAAACCAAGTTCAGCAATGTCGATTTGCTTAACCTCTTTTTTCTTGGCCTTCAAAATATCCGGTAGTTTTGGATAACGCGGCTCATTTAATCCTCTGGTTGCACCAATGACACCCGGCAGCGGCATATCAATGACCTCGCGGGAACCGCCACCAGTTTCGCGCTCGACGGTCGCCACCCCATCATTGATGCTGAGGTCGACAACGTCTGTGATCACCGGCATATCAAGGGACTTGGCCAGCCTGAAGGCGGTTTGCATGCCCTCGCTGTCAATCGATTGTTTGCCGCAAAAAATTAGATCCGGCGAGCCGTCCTGTTCAATGGCTTTTTGCAGGGCCTGGCTGGTCAGGGCACTGTCCAAAAAATGGCTATCCGTTTTAACAAGAATCCCGCGGTCCGCCCCTAGGGCAAGCGCCGCACGCATCGTCACCAGGGCGGTTTCCTTGCCGACGGTGACAATGATGACTTCTCCTGATCCGGCCTGTTTGACCTGCTGAACCGCCTCTTCCACACCGTACTCGTCATAAGGATTGACGATGAATTTGCATGTTTCCGCAAATCCGGTGCCGCCGACTACGGTTATCTTGGCGGCCGTGTCAGGGACATGCTTTACGCACACATAGATTTTCATACTCAGCTTCCTTTTGTGAAATGCAATAATTCAAGATTCGCATTGATAATCTATTAGAAAATGAGGAAAATGAAATTATTACGAAAGTTTTAGGTAACATAGTTCCTGAATTTTGCACGAGTCCTCCTGAGGCGGACAAGTCGGTGGTTTTCAATTCCTCAGAAATTTTCATGCAAGATACAGGTCGTAAGATGAAAGCAAAAAGCCCGCCGCCGTCTTCACGGAGACGGGCTTTTTGCGGCTACAAGGTAGAGGCAGACCCTGCCCCAGTTATTATTAAGCAAAATATGTCCTGATAAATTTCATAAACCTTTCGTTTTCTTCATCGGTGCCGGGCGTTACTCTGAAATATCCGGTCTTGCCGTGGATTTCACCGATCTTTTTCAGATAGATTTTTTCGTCAAGGGCGGCCTTGAGGATCTCCTCGGTCGTTTTGCCGGTCATGGTGCCGTCGATCAGCATGTAATTGCCATTGGCCGGGAACGGTTTAAGACCCAGTTTCTCAAGTTCCTCAGTAAAAATGGCCATCCACCGGTTGTTGTGCTCAACCTTGGATTTAACCTCAGCCGGATTGTCAATGATGGCTTCGGCGGCGGCCGCAGCCATCCGGCTCACGTTCCAGGGTAAAAACATCCGATTGAAGGCGGCAACCATCTCTTCGCTGCCCAGTACGAATCCGAATCGGATACCGCAAAATCCATATGCTTTGGAAAAGGTAACCGACAGGAACACCTGGGGATATTTTTCGATCAGGGATGCTTTGGAAGGCCGGTCCAGATTGTAGTCCAGGTAAGCTTCATCCACGCAAAGGGGCACTCCCGTCTCGCAAAACCGATCAAGATCCGCATCATCGATGAAGACGCCGGTGGGATTGTTGGGATTAATGATCAGGATCAATTTGGTCCGGTCATTGATGGCATTGAGCATTCCATCTACATCGTAATTCAGGTTGTCTTTCCTGACCGGAACTTGAACGACCTTGGCATTGCAAAGCTCGGCCCGGGGCGGAAACAGCTCAAAGGTCGGCGTGGACAGCAGGAACTCATCGCCTGGCTGCAAAAATACACGCATCATGGCATCGATGGTGTCCGAAGATCCGTTGGCCAGGGCAACATTGTTCGGACCCAGGCCATACATTTTACCGATTTTAGTCCTCAACCGTAAAAAACTGTCCGGGTACCAGTTGCCGTGACGAAGGGAATCCGCGACCGCCTGAATGACTTTTTCCGACGGCGGGATGGGGTTTTCATTGAGCATCAGGCGGGCAGTATCGGGATTGTCCATGGCCTCATCCAAAATACCGACATTGTATTCTCTTGAGGTATAAAGCCAGGGGACGATCCAATCTTTAAGATTTTTTTTCATTTTTTTCTCCTTTTAAATTTTTTCAAAATTTAAGTAAAATAAGTTTACCTGTAAATTTAGACCATTCTTGTCCGCCGGATCTCAGGCGGATCAGTCATTATTTATTTTAATTCCTTTATAACAGTACAATATAACAGCTTATTCGACGTCAACTCGTCGATATGGCGTCGCGAAGTGCCTATTTTTTTAGCAGCGCATCGATAGATGTGTACTTGAGTCCGAACGCGTCCGCAACACCCCGGTAGGTAACTTTGCCTTTAACGACGTTGGCACCCAGCTTGATTTCAGGGTTTTGCTTCATGGCTTTTTTCCAGCCTTTGTTGGCTATTTCCACTGCATAGGGAAGCGTGGCGTTTGTCAAAGCAAGGGTGGACGTCTTGGGTACCGCCCCCGGCATGTTGGCCACGCAATAGTGCACCACGCCTTCAACCTTGTAGATCGGCTTGCCATGGGTTGTGGCCTTGGAGGTTTCGAAACACCCGCCCTGGTCAATGGCCACATCCACCAGCACCGATCCTTTCTTCATCGTTTTGAGCATCTGGCGCGTTAACAGCTTGGGCGCTTTGGCGCCGGGGATTAAAACCGCACCCACGACCACATCGGCTTCCTTGATGAGCCTGCGGACGGTCGTTGGCTTCGACATCAGCAAAAAGCAGTTGCTGGGCATGACATCACTCAGATAGCGTAAACGCTCCAGGTTCATATCGAGAATGTATACTTTGGCACCCAGACCGCAGGCCATTTTTGCGGCATTGATACCCACCACACCGCCACCGACAATAACAACCGTTCCCGGATCGACTCCGGGCACACCGCCCAGCAGGACGCCATGGCCGCCCTGGGCCATTTCCAGATATTTAGCACCCTGCTGAATGGCCATGCGGCCGGCCACCTCACTCATGGGTGTCAGCAGCGGCAGGGAGCCATCTGCTTTTTGAATTGTTTCATAGGCGATACTGATCGATCCGCTTTTTATGAGGACGTTGGTCAACTCTTGCGCCGCTGCCAGATGAAGATAGGTAAAGATAATCTGGTCCTTGCGGATGAGATCATATTCGGCCGGCAGCGGTTCCTTGACATGCATAACCATTTTGGCGCGCTTGAATATTTCCTTGGGTGTATCGACGATTTCAGCGCCTGCTGTCTCATAGGCCTTGTTATTGAACCCGCTGCCCATGCCGGCATTTTTCTCCACAAGTGCCGTGTGACCGTTTTGCTTCATGATCTCCACCCCGGCAGGGGTCATGCACACGCGATTTTCTTCAGTCTTTATTTCTTTCAAAACGCCAACAATCATGATGAACTCCTTCAATATAGAAATTAAAATAAATGTCTAAAATGCCTAAAGTTAAGGGTGCTAATCATTTTTATTAAACAGTTGGAACATCTGCGTCCTATAACTGACACCCGAAACCTGACGCCTTTTGCCTTACGCACTGAAACTCGCAACTTTAACCTTGAACCCTGAACTTTGAACCTTCAACCTTTTACCCTGAACCTTTAACCTTATACCTTTCAGTTTAGAGCATCTTATTTATAGGCTCATACTTGAGACCGACTGTCTCGGCAACCCCTTTATAGGTCACCTTGCCTGCGACCACATTGGCCCCGGCTTTAATTTCAGGATTTTGCTGCATGGCCTTTTTCCAGCCTTTACTCGCTATCTCCACCGCATAGGGCAGGGTAGCATTATTCAATGCCAGGGTCGACGTCCTGGGCAGCGCCCCGGGCATGTTGCTGACGGCATAATGAACAATTCCATCTACGGTATAGATCGGATCGGCATGGGTCGTCTCCCTGGAAGTCTCAAAGCAGCCGCCCTGATCAATGGAGACGTCCACCAGGACAGAACCTTTTTTCATCGTGCCAAGCATTTCCCGGGTCACCAGGGTCGGTGTCTTGCTGCCCGGAACGAGAATGGCCCCCACCACCAGGTCCGCCTTCGGCAGAACATCGCGGATGGCAGCCGGACTGGACATCAGCGTGACACATTGGCTGGGCATTACATCGCTTAAATAGCGCAACCGATCCAGATCGATATCCAGGATGTAGACCTTGGCTCCTAAGCCGCTGGCCATTTTGGCGGCATTGATGCCCACCGCACCACCGCCGATAATGACCACGGTGGCCGGATCGACACCGGGCACACCTCCCAGCAAAACCCCATGGCCGCCTTGGGCCATCTCCAGGTATTTGGCTCCCTGTTGAATCGCCATGGGTCCGGCCACTTCACTCATGGGTGTTAGCAGCGGTAAAGTCCCATCAGCTTTTTGAATGGTTTCATAGGCAATACAAACGGCCTTGCTTTTAATCAGGGCGCGGGTCAAATCTTCCGAGGCAGCCAAATGGAGATAGGAAAAATAGATCTGGCCCTTACGAATCAGCTTCAACTCAAACGGCTGGGGCTCCTTGACACGCATAATCATTTTGGCCCGTTTAAAAATATCCCCGGCAGAATCAGCAATCTCGGCGCCGGCTTTCTGATAGGTAGCGTTGGTGAATCCACTGGCCTTGCCGGCATTTTTCTCAACAAGGACCTGATGTCCATGCTGCCGCATGAATTCAACCCCCCCCCGGACTCATACAAACACGATTTTCTTCAGCCTTGATCTCTTTTAAAATTCCAACAATCATTTTATTTTCCTTTCTGAAAAAGGACCAGAAATCGAGGGCTTCGCCCCGATTGGAATGGTGGCGTGCTGGTTAGTTTGTTGCCAGGCATCGACCTGCAAATGCCACCATTTCGTCAGTTGCTTTGGAGAACTGCTCGGCGGTTTTCTGAAGGGCCGGGTGGCTGTTGTATTCATCCCGGGTGTAGCCGTCCGCGGCCGAACCCTTGACAAAATAAGGCACCCGCAGGAGCTTATCCATTACGTCCTTGGGAATGTCTTCCAGGATGCGGTCTTTTTCAAATTTAATTTTTTCAACACCAGGCAGAAAAAGGACCTTATCGATAAACGAAGGCGGGCAGGTTACCACAGTACTGGCGCCGGCTTTTTCTTCCAGGTGCCAGATGCGGTCGTCGCCGTCAACGGTCGGTCCGACGATCAACGAGCAGGACAGCATTTTGCTGGGCAGGTCATTGTCGATCAGGTACTTGTAGGCCTTTTTAAATACCGCCAGTTCCGCCAGTCGAATGTCACCGTCGGACAGCTCAACACCCACTTCTTGGGCGCGATCTTTTAGCCCGCCAAGGTTGCCGAACCGGCCTTCCATGTGGGTGATGACCGAACGCCACTTGCTCAAGTCCACGCCGTTTTTCCGGGCAGTTTCAAGACCGCGTTTGACCGTGTTGGCGCAATCAACCAGCTGGGGCAAAACAAAAGTCAGGGTATTGTTGGTGGGGATACCCTTGGCGGTCAGGTATTCGATCACCTCATAACCCTGCTTGGTGCCGGGAACCTTGACCATCACATTGGGATTTACGGCTGCAATTTCATCGGCCTGGCGTATCATGGCATCTTTGTCAAATGCACTGCGCGGATCAACCTGTCCGGAAAGATAACCCTCTTTGTACCCGCTGGCTTCAAACAGCGGCAGATACATCTCCGAACCAACCTTGACGACCGTTTTGTAAAGCTCCCAGAAAAGGCCCTCTTTGTCCAACCCCGAATTTTGCGCCAGGATATCTTTGGCCACTTTTTCCCAGTAGGCCGGATCATTTTGAATCACCTGCAATGACAGCGGCGGATTGGTCGTTACACCCCTGAATAACTGATGTTGCGGATTATCTTTGTTGTACATTCTATCGAATTGTTGTTGCAGCAGACCTCGATCAGCCGGATCCGCTTTTTCGAGTAGTTTTTTGCACCAATTTTCGAAAATTACCGGGGATGAATCCCACCAGATTTCCATGCCCGGGCTAACATCCACCAGTCTTTCGAAAAAGTTTCTTTCTTCCATGCTAAATTTCCTCCTGTTTTAGATTCCGCTAAAAATTAGCCTTAATGTTATAGATGTATATACAACTAAATATTAAAAAAACAATATTAAATTCTCATTAAATTTCATGCAAGATTCAGATGTTTATTTATTCAGCCTTAATACTGACACCATTCGGCTTGGCGTGATAGCGCCCGAGCTCGATTTCAAGCGCATATTTATCCCCCCGGTAATATGAGTGTAGCAATTCTATCGGCATGCTTTTTTCATCGTATGTGATGTATTCCGCAAAAATGGCGGCCGAGTTTACCGGAACGTTGAGTATTTTTGCGATCTCCGGAGCCAGGTTTACGGCACTGATGGTCTGCTTGCTTCTTGCCAACTCAACATTAAAGTGTTTGGACATAAGATCATACATTGATCCGGTTAAATCCAGATCAAGAATCCCTTCAAACTTATTCGACGGCAGGTAGCTCTCTTCGTAGATATAGGGTGTCCCGTTACCGGCGCGAACCCGTCTAATCACAACAACTTTTTTACTGGAACCTAAAAAAAGGTTGCCGGCCACGTAATCGTCGGCATTTTCAATACTTTTGCTGATGACGCTGGTCTTGGCTTTGATTCCGCTTTGGCCCAGCATATCCGTAAAACTCGAAATTCGCTCGAGTTTATGTCTGAGCCCGTTAGATGAAGGACTGCTGACAAACGTTCCGGTACCTTTTTCCTTTCTCAACAATCCGGCAGCGGTGAGTTCGCCGATCGCCTGACGCAAGGTATTGCGGTTAACCCCGCACATTTTGGATAGCTCAACTTCGGAGGGCAATTGTTCATCAGCCTTGTAACGGCCGGTTTGGATCAGCTCCTTTAACCAGGCGCTGATCTGGAGATATTTTGGGATTGGATTGGATTCGTCGACGATTTTCAATTTTTGTTTTACCATTTTTTTGTGCCCGTAAAATGATCATTTCAACAATGGACCGAATAGTCTGATATTAAAAGAATTTAGACATTTAATAAGGATCAGACGGCCGATTTAGTTCACATTAGTGTTTAATGCTATAGATGTATATACAGGTATACAGCATAAATTGCAACTAAAATTTTCGACTCATCTAATTTTTTTATAACTTATCTCAACAATAAAAGCCTAGGTTCAATTTTCCCGGATAAATTTGGGTTAATTATCGAAGCTGAAAAATGCTTGATTATGTCTATAAAAATGGCTATATTTAAAAACGCCTGCCACACTATGGAAAGGAGGGTCAAGAATGGAAAAACATTTTACAATTGCTGAAGCCAAAAGCAAGCTTCCGGCAATTATACACGGCGTTGAAGATGGTCCCTCGGTAACATTAACCAGACACGGCAAGCCGGTTGCAGTGTTGTTGTCCATTCGTGAATATGAGCAGTTAGCGAAAAATAATACGGGCTTTTGGAGTGCATTTTCCAAGTTCCGTAGTATTCTGGAGAAAGAAGACATAAAAATTACGGATGCGGATTTTGCAGATCTCAGGGATACTTCGATTGGCAGAGAAAGAGAAATCTATAAATGAAGTATTTGCTGGATACAAATATTTTATCAGAGCCGGTAAAAACCTCACCCCAAAAGACGGTGCTGAATTCAATAGAGCGCCATCAGCATGAAATCGTCACTGCTGCACCTGTCTGGCATGAGCTTGTTTTCGGCTGCCGGCGCCTGCCGGTTTCACGCAAACGCGAGATCCTTGGAAACTATCTCAACGATGTTATAAAGCCCAATATGATCATCCTGCCCTATGATGAACGTGCTGCCGAATGGCATGCTAAAGAACGAGCCCGTTTATCTTCTACGGGCAGTACCCCAGCATTTGTGGACGGTCAAATAGCATCGATCGCCAAGGTAAATGGATTGATCTTGGTAACCCGAAATTCTGCTGATTTTAAACAATTTTCCAAACTGAAATTGGAAAATTGGCACCGGAAATAGCGGATCATATACAATTAGACTGAATTTGCCAGTTTGATAAAACTGACTCGGCCTGAGACACATCGGCTTTTACCCCAAGTACCTGCGCTCCGGTTTCTTCGAATTCGCTGACAGTCTGTCTGATTCTTTCTTCATTGACACCGGCCAGCACCACCTTCATGCCGGCTGCCGCGCAACGCTTTGCCAGGGCACGGCCAATACCGCCGGCAGCCCCGGTAACCACGCCACACGCCCTTTTAGCTTTTGCATATGTTCTCCATGTCAATAACAACGATGGGTAAAAATATGAATATGACAAAGCAGAATTAATTAGATGCAGTCATACGAGATTCCTGCATCAGGGCGACTAAAACAAAACTGAGGGCCATCAACGCAATCAACACCAAAAGCAGCGGCGTCATCGCACCTGATTCGGTTCTGAAATAATCCATTAGAAAGATGATGAGTGCCGCAAAGGCCAGGACCCCGTACCATATCAGCATGGCCTTGATGCCCAGGCTGCCGGCTAATATCCGTGATACGGCCATGCCCCCCATGATGCCGATAAACTGGGCCAGCATGGCGATACCGGTGGCCGTGGCTCTTTCATGGACCGGAAACCAACGGGCACTCATGGTAGTAATTGCATTAATTATGAATGGCTGGGCAATGGATAGCATGACGGTCGCAATCAGCACGATCGTATAATTATGGCCGAAAAACCCACGAACCGGTCCAAAGATTCCCATCAAAATCACGCCGAACCCCATGCCTTTGCGCACGCCGAAGGTTGCGATAGCCCAGGGGGTCGGCAGACTGGTAAAGACGTAAACGATCATAAACATCATCGACAGAAGACCGATCATCTAGGGCGTTACCCCATAAAAATCAGCAGCTTCGCTGGTAATCGGCAGATATGAAGACCACAGGACTTGAATTGAGGCCTGGACCAGCGCAAAAACGGCCAGCGCGACCCAACGATAGCCGTAGGATTTATATTCAACGGATTCCATAATTTATTCTCCCTTTGGGATTCCGTGCATATGGTTTTTAATTTGAATCAATAAGAGGGTCACAGATGGGGAGATGGCGTTTTCACATCAACTTTTTTATATTATTACTCGCGTAAAACCTTCCGAATTGTCTCAGCAATATCCCTTCTTAGCACCGGCTTCGATACAAATGCTCGAATACCCATAGCCGCAGCCTGTTGTTGATTGATCCGGGCGCTGTAACCGGTGCAAAGTATAACCGGGATCTCAGGTTTTATACGTGTCAGTTCTCTTGCCAACTCATCACCGGCAATGTTCGGCATTGTCAAATCGGTGATCACCAGATCAAAGCTATCCGCTTTAACCTTAAACAGTTCCAAAGCCTCTAGACTGCTGGTCCGGGTGGTAACGTTATAACCCAGAGATTCAAGCATTAATTTTCCAATATTTACGATGGCCGCTTCATCATCTATAAAAAGAATGTGCTCGGTCCCGGTGGCAATAGGTTCTTCAGCTTTTAGCAATAGTGTTGTTTCCTTTTCAACTGCAGGGAGATAAACTTTGAAAGTTGAACCTTTACCCGGCTCGCTGGAAGCTGTTATTTTTCCCCCATAGCTGCCGACAATACCGTGGACCACCGAAAGGCCCATACCGGTTCCTTCACCTTTTTCTTTTGTGGTGAAAAACGGATCGAAGATTCGCTCGATTATACGTGACGGAATGCCGTGACCGGTATCGCTTATGTTAATTTCGAGATAGGGTCCGGGTTTCAACTCGGGGAGCAAGGTCGATGCAACTTCTTCAAATTTAACATCTAACAGCTTCACCTCCAATACGCCCCCTTTTTCCCTCATGGCATGTCCGGCATTGGTGCAAAGGTTCATTAAAACCTGATGAATTTGTGTCGGATCGGCCATTACCAGTGAATCGCTTTGGATATCCTGACGTATCTCAATGGTTGCTGGTAGTGATGCTCTGAGAAATTTAATGGCTTCTTTACTGATTAGTTTTACCTGAACGGGTTTGCGTTCTTGCTCGGTTTGTCGACTGAAGGCCAGAATTTGCTTGACCAAATCTTTGGCGCGACCGCTAGCCCGAAATACTTCTTGCAGATTATCATAGAGCGTCGTTTCTTTTTCAGCACTGCATAAGGCCAGTTCAGTGTAGCCAATAACGGCTGAAAGAATGTTGTTGAAATCATGCGCAATGCCGCCAGCAAGAGTGCCGATCGCCTCCATCTTTTGGGCCTGTTGAAGCTGGACTTCGAGACGTTTTTGTTCAGTAACGTCGAGAAATATGGTCAAAATAAAAGATTCACCCATGATATGAATGGTTCTAGCATATACAAAAGCATGGAGAATGGAATTGCCCTTGGCCTTAATATCCAATTCCAAGCTGTTGACTTCTCCCGTTTCTTGCAGGCCCATTAAAAATTTGCTCTGATCCGCTTCGTGGAAGAATCCTAATTCAGTTGTGGTCAATCCAAGAACTTCTTCTCTAGAGTACTCAGTCAATTCACTAAATTTGAAATTTACATCAACCAGCCTTCCGCTGTTAACCGCAATAAGAGCAACTGCTTGAGGTGATAAATCAAATAGGATCTTGAACTTTGATTCACTTTCCTGCAGCGCCGCTTCAGCAATCTTTTCGCCCGTAACGTCTTCTAAAAAAGACTGCACTCCTACAAACCGTTTCATCCCCATTTCATCAGTACCATAGATTGATTCAGAAATAATTTTCACCCACCTGATTTCTCCGGAGGAGTGAAAAATTCTAATCTCAAGCGGCCCAGATGATCCCTTGCCTTCAATTCTATCTTGAATTCGTTTAACGACAACATCTAAATTTTCAGGATGAACGATTGGATGGAATGGTTTGTTGAGCCAATCTTCCATTTTATAGCCTGTCAGTTTCAGAAGCTTCCTGTTCGCGTAAGTGAATTCGCCTTCTTTATTAAGAGTGAACATTGCAATTGGTGCATCCTCTATAAAACTTCGGTATCTTTCCTCGCTTTCCTGTATAATTTGCTTGGTTGTTTTTAGATCTTCCACAAATTTAATGACGTTGCGGGCCAACAAGGCGCCCAGAACACTTAGGCCCCCCAAAATACCCAATAGCAAACTCCAGTTGAATATCCGATTCAACCTGTTGGTCCGCAGGATATCAGAAGTAATCCCGGACGCGAGTTCCTTACCCACGGAAAGCAGTGCATCGCTGGCAACGCTTAGGCGACCTTCAAGTCCCGCCAGAGCAGCAAAAAGTTTAATGATGGCATACTCGCGGTTCAATAAACTTATGAGTTTTTGATCCAGGGAGACTAGGACAGATTGAATAGATGGCTCACTGCCCATAAGAACAGCAATATACCTCAATTGGGCTTCATGGCGTGCAAGAGCAGTCGATAGATGCTCCTTTTTCTGTTTGTAGGCGTCCAGATCTGAGCTCAGTAGGAGTTCAAACAATATTAGCTGCTGTTTAATATGCAAAGCGACAAGGTCATAAGCCGCATCTTTAGCCTTGGCCTTGAACGGATCAATTGACTCTCCTTCAAAAATCCGCAGGCCTTCTTCTTGCCGATAGGGTCTGATAATTTCCGCTTCAACTTCCTGTGCAAATGCAAGTCCAATTCTCTGAAGGGCTTCCTTTTCCGTTTTGAGGTTAAAAGCTGGTTCATAAAGCAGCTTTATGATACCATGGTAATCCGCAAGACTCCGGTTCAGGTCCTCTATCTCTTGCCACCAGCGGCCAGCCGCATAAGGGGCTGCCTGCAAGTTTTCTCGCACGGATTCCATAGCTTGGGATATTTGATCCCAGCATGTCTGATCAGCGTCTTGTATGAAATTCCTGCCGAGAAGCCGGATATGATCAATGCGCAATGCTATATTATCAATATTGTATAGCATCAATCGGTTATTGCGTTCCTCCCCGTGGAAATACTGGCTGAAAAAGATACTCATCAAACAGGCACCCAATCCGATGATGACGATCAGGGCTACTTTTAAATTCGCACTCATCTGATTACCTCACAGTTTGCTTGCCAAACCTTAGCTGGTAAGAACCTCACAATAAATCAGGATTAAGAGGGTGGCTTTGTTCGCCGGGAAAGCACCTCTTCTCCCGGCAACCATGTGTTTTTTGCCTGAACCTCGATCACCGATTTCCAAACGGCAAAGGGATATTTGGAAACAAAAGTCAAACGCCCAAAGTAGATGGGGCAATTCATTTGACCATCCACTGCCCGAATGAAGCTAATGCCGCGCAAACCATCGTAAGTCAGACCTTTGAGGGTTTTTGCAACGGCGATCGGATTTGCAGACTTAGCGTTTTTCACGGCCTGCCGCCAGGCTATCAATGAATCATAACAACTGATCGTATAGCCATTGGGATACTCGCCGAATTGTTCAACGAACTTTTCAACGAACCTTTCGGCTAACGGAAACTTGTCCGCCAAGTGGTTAAACGGCCCACCACGGGCTAAATTCCACATGCCCTCAGGCACCATGCGTCCCATATCTCCTGTCATGTTATAGGTAAACCATCCAAAGACCGCCATCTTGTCAAACAGGCCATGGGATTTAGCCTGAGCAGTGAAATGGCGGACATCTTCGCCCCAAGAGCCGATCACTAAAGCATCCGGATTCCCATCCAGAATTTTTTGTACTACGGCCACATAGTCGGTGGTGCCGACCTTATGCCAGGCCTCGGTGGTCCACTTGATTGGAGTGCCAATCTCCTCGAAATGTTGTTTGAAATTCCTCAACACTCCATGTCCCCACGAATAGTCCGGTCCGATCCATGCATAGCGCTGCCAGGGCAACAATGACACAAAAATGCTAAAAGCTTTGGTTTCCATCCATAAATTGGGTTGAAAAAGAAAAACGTAGGGATGCCCGTTTTCAACAACAATTGACTGTGAGTTACCGATGGAAACCAGGTAGGGAATCTGTTGTGCCTTGGAGGCTATCGATGCCTTCAGCACACAAGGGGTTGAGGCGCCGCCGAATATCGCTACAACCTTATCTTTTCGACCGAGCGTGGTGGTATGATCATAATGTCTTTGGGGATCGTTGCCTCCGTCTCTTCGAATCAGCTTAATGGTCTTGCCGCTAAATCCACCGGCCTTATTGAACTCACTAACAGCCATCTGGGCAGCATTATACATATTTGAAGTGTAATCTTTGGAAACGGCTGAAAAATCACCCACAAATCCAATCTTTATCGTCTCTTCCTGGGCATAAGTTAAAGTATTCAGCAAAGCAGGCAATAAACAGGCCAAAAGGAAGGTTTTTAAAATGTTCATTTTCATATTAATCCTCCTTTTCATCGTCTTTGGAAAAAATCCGTATTGCTGCTGTCGAAACTAAAAGCTGTGTCATCCCTCTCGCCAGCCGGTCATAGATGGTAGCTATTACATTTTTTATAGGGTTTAAGCGCAACGATATGCTCCGTACTCCGCTTAATTCCTCTTTATAACTATAGTTATGTGTAATATCGAATTCGCCGGGACGGATATTCCACAGCGCAATGGATGAATTGCTTTGCGAAAGAAAACCTGTCATGAAAATTTAATCAGGAAAATTATTGAGCAATTGTGATATTGATTTGATCTGTTCGGATGCAGATTGATAATTAACTTGGACATTATAGCCAATGTCGGATTCAAAGACAACACTTTGTGATATTTACTGGTTGGCTATTACGGACACCATATCAGGCTCAACTCATTCTTTTGCATCCAGTATAGTACATTTTGCGCAACGGCCGCTATTATCGCGTACTCACACCATCTAACACAATGGCGCCCAACACGATAACTCCGCCGGCTACGGTCAGCACACTCGGCACTTCGTGAATACCAAATATCGGAATGTACACCCAGAGAACTCCCCCAACCACCTCCACCATCGATAATAATGTCAGTTGTGCAGCCGGTAATAATTTGGACCCAATAGAATATAAAATTAATCCGAAACCGACGATAATACCGTGCAGGATGCTGAGAAACACGTTGCCAAGCGGCATCGCCAGTGTATCGTTATTAAAAAATATTATGAGCGACGCGACCAGCGCGCAAAGTAGACCGGCAAGTGCAATCGTCCTGAATTTAGGTGTTTCCCTGCGAAACCGAAGGCTCACCGAAAAGACGGCAAAGCCCAGGGCCGACACTAACGCGATCAGACTGCCAAATAAATTGCCGGCCTCCAATCCCTCCAGGACCATTACCAGGATGCCCAAAAACGCGATGAGCATTGCGACCCAGGTTATATAGCGAACCTTCTCCTGCAGCAGCACAATGCCTAAAAACGCTGCGATGAAAGGTGCAGCAGCCAGCATAAAAAGCGTGTTCGCCACCGTTGTTACCGTAATGGACAATATATAACCGCTGAATGCAGCGACCAGTCCGCAGGCACCAATTAATTCCGCCAATCCGATCCTTTTAAAATTGTCAACACCGGCAATACCCTCTCTTGCCAGAAGATAAATTAAAAGTACAATCGCGACCGTCATCCCCCGGTAAAACAGATACTGCCACTGATAACTTTGGGCCGCCTCCAGGTAACGGACAATTAAAGCACCAAATGACCAAATGGTTCCGGCCAATAAAACCAGAAAAAAAGCCTTTAGATAATCCCGCTTATCAGATCTTTGCATGGCCGCCTCTTCCGTGTTTGGAGATATGACGAAACTGATTCCTACCAGGGTTCTGGAGCAGGAATTTCTAAGCTTATATTGAGCTTAAAGCAAGCAAAAAGTGTATTTAAAATACTTTAGACCGGTAGTTGAAAGTTCAGGTATTCAATCGCCATTTTGAGTCCCAAAAACATCACTTTAAACCCGATAAACCGTCCTATTTTCACCTCTGAGTTTAACAGATGAATGAAGCGTTCGGTCGCAACACATTATCGCCAGGTGATTGAAAAAACACAATTTTTTAAAGTTTTTGATAGACTATCCGATAATTGAATATAGGTAGTCTAGCCCAACTTGAGTCCATTGCCATACGAGATCAGCGGGATAATGATACAAAATAATAATTCACCCAAAGCAATAATTAATTGTGCAACCGCAGCCGATGATACCGAATTGTGTCGTTTGTTGAGAGAAATTCAAATGGCCGGGCAGATAGAGGTGGCGTTCACGCGCGAGCCGGGGTATTTCAATGCGGCCCAGGTGGAGGGTGAAAAGGTTGACGTGTTAGTTGCCAGGGATAGGGCAACCGGGCAAATCGTCGGTCTTGGGTCGCGGGCCGAAAAAAACTGTTATTTAAACGGCCAATCGGACCGTATCGGCTATTTAAGTGGGCTGCGGTGTAAAAAAGAATACCGGCGGGGAACCCTCGTGGGTCGGGGCTATCGATTCCTCAAGAATTTACATCAGGCCGGTGACGTCAAATTCTACCTGACATCGATTATCGAAGACAACCTGGTTGCCAAAAATGTGCTCACTTCAGGAAAGGCCGGTTTACCGACCTATAAAGATTTTGGTCGATTTCATACCCTTGCGATACGTCCTCAAAAAGTATCTTTCAAAAAAAATCCGGCCAATTTGCGAATTCGAAAAGCGCATAAAGCCGATATCATCCGAGTAACGGAGTTTTTGAACCGCAACGCGATGCGGCGGCAGTTTTTCCCAATTTATGAGATGAGGCATTTCGATAATAATGATGGCCTTTTGAAAAACATGCGCCTTTCCGATGTTTATTTAGCCACGAACAAGGGCAGGCTGGTTGGCACCTTGGCTGTTTGGGATCAGAAATCATTTAAACAGTGCCTTATCAAAAATTACAGTCGTGGGATAAAGACAATCCGGCCCTTCTTTAACTTATACGCCAAAATTGGAAAAAGACCGGAATTGCCCAAACCAGGATCAATACTGAACTATTTAACACTTGCGCTTATTAGTGTTGAAAATGATGATAGCGCTATTTTTGAAACGCTGTTCAGACATGCGCTCCATGATGTCAGCAAGGTTGAACATCTGCATTCGGTCATGGTTGGTTTTCATGAAAGGGATCCCTTTTTGCCGATTGCCAAAAAAATTCCTCATATGGAATATCTAAGCCGTATTTACCTGGCTTTCTGGCAAGACGGACAATCAATATTATCTACTTTGGATGATAGAATTCCATATTTAGAATTGGGGGCATTGTAAATGGCGTTAAGGGGTATCATTGTTAACACCGCCCGTTTGAATGAAGAACAAAAATCAGACATGTATCGTTTAATGGTAAATCATTATAACAACGTCGATCCCCTTGAATTTGCAAAAGATCTGGCTGAGAAAAACTGGACGATCCTTTTAGTCGACCGTACAAGCGGAAAAATAAAAGGCTTCTCGACCCAAATGTTATTTCAACATCAATATAACGATCAAACAATGCTGGTTCTCTTTTCCGGCGATACCATCATCGATCCCGGACACTGGGGAAGCCAGGCATTGCCGGTCACCTTGGGAAGGCTCATGCAAAGCATTCTCGCAAGCTGTCCGGGAGAAAAACTATACTGGATGTTAATTTCAAAAGGATTTAGAACCTATCGTTTCTTACCGGTTTTTTTTAACGCCTTCTACCCGCGTTATGATAAAGCGACGCCGGCATGGGAACAAGGCTTAATAACCAGCCTCGGTAAAAGAAAGTTTGCTGATCGTTATAATTCGACCAATGGAATCGTAACGTCCTCGGCGCATTCTCAATCCTTGAAAAAAGAGTTATCCATCCCGAGCAAAGCTCATCAGAAAAACCATCATGTGCAGTTTTTCTTAAATGCAAATCCTGATTTCGGGCGTGGCGATGAGCTGATCTGTGTTGCTCCCTTTCATGAGCAGAACATCAAACCATATTTATTAAGGTGTTTGAAAACGAAAAAAAGAAAGCATTTACAATTTAGGTTTTGAAAATGAAACCATCCTGCTATTTTTCTAATTTAGCCTGGGCGCTGATTTCTCGCAGAAAGTGGAATCGGTTCAAGAAGGCCGCCGGCAATGTAAAAAAGGTTCAATCGGCTTATCTGCTCAAGCTGCTGAGAGAAAATTGTGATACAGCATAAGGCCGCAAGTATGATTTCGGCAGCATTGACTCTGTCGCTGCCTATCAGCAGAGAGTCCCCATCACCAGCTATGAGGACTATAATTCATCGGTGAAACTCATTCGGCAGGGTCAACCGAATATTCTGACTGCTGCGCGGGTAAAACTGCTGGAGCCGACAAGCGGCACCACTTCGGCGACTAAACTGATACCCTATACAGACAGTTTGAAAGCAGAGTTCCAGAATGGTATCGGTGCCTGGATATACAATCTTTTTAAAATACATCCCGCGCTTCTGGGTGGTAAGGCATATTGGGCAATTACTCCCAATTTGCACCCTGCAAGGGAAAAAGACGATGTCATCCCCATTGGATTTAACGAAGATGGTGAATATTTTGGTCGTTTGGAAAAACGGTTGCTAGACCAAATTATGGTAGGCCCTGCGCAATTATCCCAGCTATCTGACATGGAAACTTTCCGCTATGTAACCCTCTTATTCCTGGTTTCTGAGCCCGAAATTCGTATGCTTTCGGTTTGGAACCCCAGCTATCTCGAGCTGTTGCTGAATGCCTTGAATACCTGGGCCGATAGGATAGTGAAAGATATCCGCCAAGGCGAGATTCACCCGCCGGCACCCATTGCAGATCCGCTCCTGGCTATTCTGAAACGGAAGATAAAGAAAAACCCCCGGCGAGCAAAGGTGATTGAAAAAGCGGTCAGGAAATGGCGCACCAAAGACCGGTTTAATCCGTGGTTGGAAATTTGGCCGCATTTGAAACTGATCAGCTGCTGGGCCGATGGCTGGGCAAGTCATTCAGTCAGCGCTATCCGAAAGATGTTCCCGAAAGCAACGATTCAACCTAAAGGTCTTCTGGCCACAGAAGCATTTATTACTTTTCCCCTTGAAGGGAAGCTTTTCCAAAAAATGCAGCATGTCCTATCCGTCACATCGCATTTTTATGAATTTGAAGAATTGAATTTTTCAACGGTTAAACTGTCGCATGAATTGGAAGCCGGAAAAGAATACGCTGTTATCGTATCCACCGGGGGCGGATTGTATCGCTACCGGTTAAACGACCGGGTGCGCGTAGAGGGGCACTTCCAGCAGGCACCCTTATTGAGGTTTATCGGCAAGACCGAAGGCGTATCTGACCTTTTTGGAGAGAAGATCCATGTAGACCATCTTCGTCGGACCTTAATCAGGGCATTCAATAAATACGAGTGCCGACCTGAGTTTTATTTTGTTGCACCGCAGTTTAGCGCTAATGTTTGCAGCTATACCCTGTTTTTCGAGAGTCCGCATCCGGATAACAATGATGCCGCCTTGCAAAATGAAATCGAACAAGAACTTTCGCACAATTTTCATTATCACCATTGCCGGCGTCTTGACCAACTCGGGGCATTCAAAACCCATCGGTTACCGCAAGGCGCACGCAATCGCTATTTTAGCCATAAATCAAGCACGTCCCGGCCGGCAACCGTTAAATATTCGCTATTAGAAAAGCAGGCGGACTGGATTAAAATTTTTGCGGCTGGCATGAGTAATCTTCCATAGACGATTCGAAGCGGTTTCCAAACCCAAGCTTAGGTTTTATAGACCTATCTCATTTTGTTTACGATCTCTTAGGGTAACACTAACAACCCGGCAGGACTTCCGCCGGGAATCGATTTAGGTCTTGATATAATTTTTTTATGTACAGTTTATAGGCCAGGTTTCCGATAAAGCTGATACCAAAATTTTTCCCCGATCCGAGAGTCCGCGTAAAGTCATTTTTTAGCTTAAAGGTTTCTTTGTAAATCCATTTAAATCCGTCATCAAGCTGTTTCGGGCTCATCTTATCCGGTAATATAACGACATGCTGCGTGTCATAATATTCCCATTTTTCATGAAGTATCCGTCCTTGCGCCTTCATCCGCTGAAAAGGCTTTGACTTCGGATAGGGCGTAAATAATGCATATCGCGGAATATCGATTTTTAATTCATGGACTGCGTCAAGGGTCCTCTTAAAAATACCGGGATCTTCGCCATCCATTCCCAAAATGAAACAGCCCTGGACAATGATGCCGATACCATGCAATTTGCGCACGACCTCGCTGTATTTCTCAAATTTATTAAATCCTTTGTTAATGCCGCGCAGCATTTGATTGTCTATCGATTCAAAACCGAGGAGCAGATACCGGCAGCCGCTTTTCTGCAGCAGCTCAATCAATTCATCATCTTCGGTGACGCGGGTAGATGCAAGACCGCCCCAGATTTTTTTTAAAGGAATCATCTCGCGAAACAATTCTTTGGCATACACCGGGTCATCGGTTAAGTTAACATCATTGAAGGCGATCCTTTTTGACTTAATGGCTTTTATTTCATTGATAACATCGCGCACCGGACGGGTATGCCAGCCGAATTCAGCCGCTACAATGCTGCAGAAATCACATTTCCCCCTGCAGCCGCGGGTGGCAAATACGGTATCGGCCACCGTATAGCCAAGTTTTTTCTGCAGATCTCGTCTGGGGACAGGCAAATTTTTTAGATCAATTTTTTGTTGCCGATATACCGGTTTCATTCGATTTTGTGAAAAATCGTTTAGCAGCTGCGGCCAGGTTTGCTCGGCAAATCCGATGACAATCGAATCAGCATGCTGCCGGGCTTCTTCAGGCATAAGGGTTACATGAACACCGCCAAGTACCACTTTGGAATTTCTTTCCCTGAAAATATCAGCAATTTTATAGGCCCGGCTGGAAGTGCCGGTTAAAACAGACACGCCGACAAGATCAAATTGTTCCTGGAATGGAACCGGGCTGACACTTTCATCGACTATTTTTACCTCAGCCTTTAGATCATCCGGAATGAGCGCAGCCAGGGATGTTGCCGTCAGTGGGGCTTCACGAAATGACATCTTAATCGGACCAAACTCTAATTTATGCGGCTGCCCGGCTGGCAATACAATCAGTATTTTCACGAATTGCACCTATGAATAAGCTCCATTTTTCGCAAAATTTCTCTTCGCGCAATGAAATTCCCCGCAAAATAGATACCTAAATTTTTCAACTTACCGATAGTCGTCCTCCAGGTAAGTGAGCGGTTGAGTATTTGCGAATATTTATAAAATTGCATCCTGGCCTTTATACAGCCTTCTTTCAATTGCGCGGCCGACATATTCCGGGGTCGAAACATGACTTCACCATATTGATATTTTTCATTCAGCCACCAGTTTTCATCCAGCAGTCTTTTTTCCAGACGATACCGCTTATATAACCGGGTACCCGGCTGGGGCGTCAATGTGTTAAATCCGGCCAGAAAAAATTTATTTTGCAGTGCAAATTCAACGGTCTTATCAAATATGTCGGCGGTATCATAATCATACCCTAATAGGAAAAAGGCCTGGATCATGATGCCATGGCCATATATTTTTTTTATGGCAGTTTGATAATCATTTTTAACCGTATTAAAGCTTTTGTTCATCTTTTTTAAATTTTTGGGGTTAAGCGACTCGAATCCAATTGAAACAGCAACGCAGCCGCTTCTTGCCATTAATCCTAGTACGTCATCATGGTTGGCGATATCAATGCTGGCCTGTGCCCCCCACTTGATCTTGAGCGGTATCAACGCCTGAAACAGTTCCACTGCGTTTTTTTCATCGGCAAATATATTGTCATCAATAATTGCGATAGTCTTGGATTCGAGGCATTTAATTTCTTCTATTACCTCGCTGACGGGTCGTGAAGCATGTCTGTTCTGATTGAATGAAGCAACCGAACAGAATTCACAGGCGTACTTACACCCCCGGTTAAACTCAACCGGGACAAACGATGAATATTTTTTGCCGTTAAATATTTTTCGATCATAAGAGATTTTTCCCAATCCGACCGGTTTTTCCTGCTGGTAGATTTTGGCAAGAGTGCCTGCTTTCGCATCCCGGATAACATTTTGCCAGACGCCTTCGGCCGGGCCCACAACCACTGAATCGGCATGCTGCAATGCTTCAGCTGACATAAATGTCGGGTGGTAGCCGCCTAACACAACCGGGATTTTTTTTCCCGTGAAGCTCTTGGCTATTTCATAGGCGCGGCGTGCGGTGAAGGTCTGAACCGAAATGGCAACCAGATCAGATTGTATTTGTTGCGGGATTTCTTCAATTCGTTCATCGAAGAATTCTATCGCCACATCCGAAGGCGTCAATCCCGCCAGCACGGCAAAGGCCAGCGGATGCATTGCATCAGATGATCGTATCCCTTTTACCATTGTCGGTCTGATGAAAGTTATTTTCATGCTAATTAATCCGTCCTCTAAAATAGCCTATTCAGGTTAATTAACTTTTCTTGAATACTAATATTTGTTAATTAGTCGAAACCCTGACGGATTAATTAATTTATCCTGCGCATTTTTTTGTTTTTTTTTATCATTCAATTCAATTACCCGTTTAAAAAAAAATATAAAAAATTAAGTGTCTAAATTTTCTCCCCCATGCCGATTGGCAAGCCCTGTCTTTTGCCAACATCAGCGCGCGAAAGCAAATTAACCAATAAATACAAAAAGGGGGCCTTAAAGGAACTAAAATTTGCCTTGCTAAAAAGCCTTGTCAGAATGGAGGGCAATGAAAAGAATTTTTTGCGATATCTATAGCATAACTGTGACAATTCTGAAGGAGTGAAACTATGGGGGGTGTATGCGACATCACCAAAGCAGTATGAATGGTCCAACCAGTATTTTTCGTTTAGCAAGCTACCATAAGCTTTCAACTTCCGGTACAGCATCGACCCCGGGAAAGGAACAACATGGTTGAATGCAGTAATAAAAAATTTATGTTTTAAAGCATATCGATAGGTTTCTTCAAATGTTTCAAACGTGTCATTCGGATAGCCGAAGATAAATGTTGCGTAAATTCGTATACCGGCATCATGGATTCTTTTGATTGAATCATCCAAATCGGCCTTAATGTTTACCGCTTTATTCATATTCGCTAAGGTTTGCTTATTGAGTGATTCAAAACCAATAAGAACCCCTTCGCAGCCACTTGCTTTCAATAGCGAAAGAAGTTCCGGGTCCTTGGCCATATTAATGCTACCCTGGCTGAACCATCTTATCTTTAGCGGAATCAAGGCCGCTAACAATTCTTTAGTTCGGCTGATGTCGGCCACAATATTATCATCCACAAAAAAATAAAACCGGCTATTCAATCCACGAATTTCTTTAATGATATCCGGAATGGGTCGTGGCGTATAACTCTGTTGGAAAAATTCACAAATTGTGCAGAAATCACACTGGAACCGGCATCCTCTTCCGGTTTCAACCAGGCCGATATCTAAATACTTTTTGGCAGCATAAATTGAACGATCGGGAAAAAGATTATCCAGAATCGGTCTTTTTTCAGCCTGATATATTTTCTTGAGTGAACTATCGCTGGCATCCTGAATTACTTCCTGCCACAACCCTTCAGCTTCACCGATGAGGATGCTGTCTGCATATTGTTGCGCCTCATCAGGATTCAAACTTGGATGGAACCCACCCATAATTACCTGAATACCTCGATCCCGAAACTTCTTCGAGATTTCATAGGCCCGCCGCGCTGTATATGTCTCTACTGTAATGGCAACAAGATCCGTCTCAGTCTGATAATCAATCTTTTCCAGTCGATCATCAAAAAATTTCCTTTCAATATGATCCGGTGTCAGAGCCGCAAGTACAGCGATAGAGAGTGGTTCCATCTGCCAGGTTTTTATATATTTTTTCACATCGGCCTTTTTGCCGATAGACGGCATGATAAATGTTATTTTCATGGGGAATTTACCTAAGACTTAAGAATTATTAATAAAAATTAGATATAAAAGTATATCGGTTTTTATTTTAAGAAACTTAAGCGTTTTGTATTTATTGGGTGGGGCAGAAAGTTTGTCATTTAGTTCCTGAGTTTTAGGCACAACAGGATGACAGGCATAGAAACAGGTTTGCAGATCAACCGGCCAACTGATCAATATCGACCGGCAAACTGCGCACACGACCCTGTGCACGGCAACCTGGCCGTCCCCGGCATTTCGGGCTCGTATAATGAGACTGGCAGCGATTTTTCCGGCCGTGTTTTTGATCCCGCGGAGCAGCCAGGCCGGTAGATACGCCGGGGCACCTTCTGCGATGATCGTATCTATCTCGGCCGAACCGACGGCCCGATGGATCCACCCCGTCGGCAACCCGTTCTGATCCAGACCAGCTTCCAGGATATTGTAAGATGCCGGACGTTAGGCAAATTGAATCTACGGTGAAAAAACATTTCTATCGCGTTGTCGTGATGCGGCCTTTAATCGGCAGCGCATGTGCTCGATCATTTTATCTGTGTCTTCGAAACTTTTTCTTTGCCTGGCAACCGAAGACACCAGCTCAGCAGAGAGTCTAAGCTGCATATGCTGAATTGCTTTTGACGCTGGAATTTCATGGCCATAGCTGCGATTCATTGCCGCTCTCCTGATAAAAATTAGTTTTCTCAATTTGACTGTTCATATGCTAATACTTTAATTCCAGGATTGCTTTTCACCAAAGTAACGAATTGTAACAAAGTGTATCACCCGGCGTGTGCCGCTGAGGATGAATTCGGGCTTATGAGTTCATTTCAATGCCCAGTAAAAATCGTATCCCAGGATAATGATACAAGTCTCGAACTGCTGCCACACCACAATGGAATCACAAAAGTCGCTGAATGACCAGCTGTAATCCTCTGGAGGGTTCGATGTTCATCTTTTCAGTTCCTTCCGCACAAAAACAACTAAGCACTCATGAGGAAACCCCGCCTTAAACATATGGGTAAGGGTTCGTTTTTAGGGTGGAGTTTATCCCCACCCGAGAATTGACCTGCCCAGATGATGATTGCCGTAAAAGAAATGCTCTCAATAGTGATTAAAACTTGACAATGTAAGATGACAGCTATAGTTTTTAAACCACTATAGTGAATGATTTCCATCAAAAACCGCTACAACAGACCACCAAAGTGAACTATGGATTGTCACATACAAATATTTCTCGAAAACCGCTGGAAGACAGCAGCGGTTTTCGAGCCCGACCCCCGGACACTCGAAAGAGGCATTGCCGGAGGCGGCCGGCTGCAATACGATATCGACTATGCGGTTGCCTATCTGGGCAACAGGGCAGCAGAACTTATACCCGGGCTAACCGTCGGCTTTGAATTGTACCGTTTTGCACAATGGCCGCCATTCCTGGTTGATCTGCTGCCGGCGGGCGCCGGCCGGCGGACTTGGCTCAGGCGTATGGAGGCTGCAAATGACGGTCCGCAGATGGATTGGTACCTGCTAACCCAGGGCGCCGGCGCCCCGCCTGGAAACCTGCGAATTGCTGAGGCCGTTCTCACTCCACCCCCTGACCATTTTAAGTTCGGTTTTCCATACAGTGACATCATCGAGCAGCGCGAACGTTTTTTAGATTACGCGGAAGAACGCGGCGCTCATGTCGCAGGGGCTTCCAGCGTACAGGGCGAAGCACCGAAATATCTACTTGCAGAGGATCATGCCGGGATGTTTCACGCCGAGGGAGCACTACCCGACGAACAGGTCCAAAAGCTCTGGCTGGTTAAGTTTCCCCGCGGCAGTCGCACTGACGAGCGCAATCAGCAGATTCTGCGCAATGAAGCTCGCTACCTGGAAGTAGCCAGAAGGTTTGGAATTCGCACCGGAGAGCCCCTGATTTATGAAAAAGACGCGCTCTTTGTGCCGCGATTTGATCGAACGGTCGCGGATGGTCGCGTTGAACGTTTGGGCATGCATAGCCTATTTGCCATTGCTAACATACCTGGATTCGGCGAGGCAGTTCGCCACGAGGCCTACGGCCTTGCGCTTGCGAGAGTCGTCGCCGACCCCGTCCGGGAATTACGCGAGTATGTTCGTCGCGACATCCTGAATTTGGCCCTGCGCAATACCGACAATCACGGGCGCAATACGGCCGTCACGAAAACGAATGGTCAAGTCAGGCTGTCACCGCTTTTTGACTTTGCTCCCATGTTTCTGGACCCTGAGGGCATCGGCCGTGTCAGCCGGTGGCAGGATGAACGGCCGGGAAGCCAGCCTGAATGGGCAGTTATTTGTGAAAAGCTGAAAAATTTCATGGATCCCGCTGAAACCCGGATCTGGCTGGCTGATCTGGGTGAGGATGTCAAACGACTTCCCGGGACCATGCAGGATTGTCATGTCGATGATGACATTATACAAAGACTCTCCGGCTGGATCGATGAAGTCGCAGCAGGACTTGTCGAGACACGGCCGAGAACGTGGGTTTAGTATCTGAGTTATAATCTTTTTGCATTTTATTGCTAAACTGTTTTCGCCACCAGACACGAAGACACAAAGGTATATATTAACCCAAGGTTTTACTTTGTGTCTTGGTGCCATGGTGGCAATTTTCTCCGGCTTGTCTGGATTAGGAGAATCGGATGAAAAGACCTACCTCAGAAGAAATGGCCCGGATGAAAGAGGAACTTTATCTCAGCCTCGCTCAAGGCCATATCGGTATTCGAGATGCGACTCGCCGGATGCGCAAAATTTTGGGCATGAACCAGAAAGAGTACGCCCAAAAAGTTGCCAATATCTCGCCCCGAATACTTTCTGAGTTTGAAAGCGGTTCGGGGAACCCGACCTTGGCGACACTGGAGAAAATCGCCGTGCCGTTTGGGCTGAGGGTCACTTTCCTGCCTCCTGAGCCATGGCGGATGCATGAAAATAGGGAATAGGTTAATAGGATCTATCGCGCATGATGAATGAAGGCTCCTTCTCAGCAGGTTATAGACATATACGGTCCAACCAAAAACTTTTTGCCGGCATGGTAGATTGCTGAAGTCATACCATGCTCTCAACTTTCTGATATGCTAAGCGGTACACGGTTCCCAACTTGCTTTTAGCAACATATAAGAATTATGTGTTTAATTTTATGGGAGCAATTACATATTTTTTGATGATTAACATGCTCCTGCCCGATTCCAACAAATGATCAGCGATGCGAGGAGCCCGCCAGGATTCTGGCGATCAGCATTCGCTGCACCTCGGAGGTGCCTTCGACGATTTGCAGCAGCTTTACGAACTTGTAATAGCGAGAAACCGGATATTCGTCCATGTAGCCGTAGCCGCCGTGAATCTGCACGGCATCGCTGGCCACTTTTTCGACCATTTCCGAAGCATACAATTTGGCGGCGGAGGCCTCAAACGCATGCTTGCGCCCCTGATCCTTCAACCAGGCCGCCTTCAAGTACTGATTGCGGGCCAATTCAATGGCCACCGCCATATCAGCCAGCTTAAACTGCACGGCCTGGAAATTAAAAATCGGCTGACCGAACTGCTGCCGGGCTTTGGCGTATTTCAGCGACTCGTCCAAGCAGGCCTGGGCCACGCCGACCGCCATGGCGGCAATGCTGATGCGGCCGGTCTCCAGCACTGCCAGGTGCTGGGCAAATCCGCGGTCTGGATCCCCCAGCAGATAATCTTTAGGAATACGGCAATCCGACAAAATAACCTCATGGGTAGAAGAAGCATGCCAGGCCATTTTTTGATATTTTTTGCCGAGTTTAAAGCCCGGTGCATCTTTTGGCACAATAAGAGTGGAAATAATATCGTTTTTCCCGGTTCCGGCAACCGTAGCCGCCACCAAAACAATGGACGCATTATCAAGGCCGATGTTGGTGATGAACTGTTTGGTGCCGTTCAGCACCCATTCATCACCCCGCAGTTCAGCCGTCGTTAACAGGGATCCCGCATCGGATCCGGCATCCGGTTCGGTCAGACCGAATGCACCCAATTTCTCACCGCTTGCAATCGGGATCAACCACTTTTGCTTCTGCTCCTCGGTGCCGAAAACGTTCAACTCCTGGGCCACGACGCTGGTGGTCACATCGATCATGGCGCCGAAGGTGATATCCGCCCTCGACAATTCTTCAATCGCCAGATGCAGGCTGACCCAGTCACTGCCCATGCCGCCATAGGCTTCCGGAATCGGTATTCCCATCAGGCCCAGTTCGGCCATCTTGGCATAGATGTCATAGGGATATTCGCCGCTGAGCTCTAATTCTTCCGCCCGGGGAGCAATCTCTTTTTGGGCAAAATTGCGGACCTCATCCCGGATCATTTTCTGTTCCTTGGTCAGGTCAAAATCCATAACGACCTCCTGGTCCGGACGAGCCGGAACCAAAATTAAATCAAACCACGAAGATCACGAAGATAAAAAATGAATATGTTACTTCATGGTTTCTTCGTGAGCTTCGTGGTGAAACAAGTTTCTTCATAAAGTCAAAAGAATTCACAATTAGCCCTAACATTGCATAAATTCTTGTCATCTAGCTTGGCCGTTATGTCTGAGATCGTTGCTTTTTCCGGGCAGATGCTGGATGCTTGATACTCGATGCTGGATATCTAACAGTACACTATCGGTGAATTTCAAC
>CACVKW010000205.1 GCA_902749685.1 Olavius sp. associated proteobacterium Delta 1
AAGCTACCAGGTTGAGGTTTATCAGACTGTTAATGCCAAAGGCTATCCCAACAGCGTGGCCTATCAAAACAGCCAGCTTTCTGCGGTCAAACAGTTTTTACAATATTTAACCAATGACGGCTATATCGTGTCCAACCCGGCCAGGGACATCCAGTATGCCAAACAGCCTCAAAGGCTTCCCAGTGGCATTCTGAGCGCTTCAGAGGCCAGAAAAATCCTGCAGGCGCCCGACACCAAAA
>CACVKW010000206.1 GCA_902749685.1 Olavius sp. associated proteobacterium Delta 1
AAGAATTATAAGCAAAGAAAATACATTCCTTTATAAAAACCAGAAAAGTAGATCCAGGGTGTTCACAACATAACTAAAACTGGCACCGCAACTGCTATGTACATGAAATGCAGGCAGGTCGCAACCTTTTGACATACTCATATTATATTCTTACAGGCTTAGATAACTGTAAAATTACAAGTACTGGTAAGATGATCCAAGATGACCCAGAAATTGACAAGTCCTATTATTAGCAGGTAATCTCAATCTATCTGTTTAAGGGGGCGACAAAAATGGAATTTATCGAAAAGATGAATCAACGAGTGAAAAAGCTAAGTATCTTCGATTTACAATTAATTAAGTGGAGTAGTGTATTTTTTGCTCTTTTTATAGCAAAAATAATACCTGAAATAATGAATGTGAATATTGTTTGGTTCCTAATGTTATGCATACTCTGTATATTAAAACCATTCTATGTGGCCTGGATTAAGAATGAATAGCAGGTATTCATAGACCCAACAAGATCACCCTAATATATAATCAGACGCTAAAAAGTTTGCTGTTTTTAGGGTCGTTCTTACCTTTGACACGGGTTCTCAATGTCCTGTACCCAACTGAACGTGAGTTTTACGATTCCAGATATCCAACTTATGCCCCCGCTTTCCGCAGATTGAAAGTATCTGCTATCTATCTGTAAGTTAATGAAAAAAGGTCAACCACCACATATTGGGGTCGGCCTTTTCTCTTAAAAGTAGTGTCTCGGTTGTGATATGATCGATATATCTTTTACAAATCAAGCCGATCATAATTGCAGATACCTCCAACGTATACAAACTTTGAGATACTCCAAGAAAGTTGTGATATTAAATTGTCATTCGATGGAGTAAATTGATATTATGCTATAAAATCCAATTTAGAGCAGGACAGGTAGCGGGATGGAATCGTTATTCTCTGTCTTTTGGAATTCTTAAATATCGATCGTTCGACCCGGAGCCTCTCGACGGGAAGCCTTCTACGGTTAGACATCCTTAATTTGAAATAAGACTCTCGGTATTTATTATTCGATACTTGTCCGCGGATTTCCTTTATGAACTACCCCGCTGCAAGCAACGGGGTATCAAACGCAAAATTACAATCTCCCTGAGGGGCGGGGAATTAAACCCTCGTCCGCCGCAGGCGGATTAAATTTTTTCCAATTCCCGCCTTCAAATTTCTGTCCCCTGTCCTCTGTCATCTGTCCTCTAATCCGTTTTCGACGGAAACAGCAGGTATCTCAGCCAGTGCAGGATCGAATTATCACGTAAAAGTACTTTATCGGTTTGATCGAAGCCCCGCAACAACTTGTCCGGCTCAGAAAAAAATTGTGCCCGGGTCGTAAATGATTCAGCGGCATCGAGCTGCTTTACGATCCTGGCCGGGTTGCCGGCCGCCACACAGTTGGCCGGAATGTTATCCACCACAACGGCGCCGGCGCCGATAATGCTGTTCTCACCAATGGTAACGCCTTTGCAGACAATGGCGCTGTCTCCGATCCATACATTATTTTCGATGTTGACGGGGGCCGTTTTTCCAATGGAGATTCGGTTGTAAATATCATGCCAGTCGGAATCGGTGACGTAAACGTTGCTGGCGATCATACAATTGTCACCGACAACAATTTCATGGGCCGATCCAATCCTGACCCCCGGACAGATCAAACAGTAGTTGCCGATTTGAATGCGCCCCTGGTCCGGCTGCTCCGACCAGATGGCCAGTCTGACCATTTTGTCGGAGGATGCCACCACATTGACATAGTCACCCAGTTCGATGGGAGCACCGAAAACCTCCACATGCCACGGGCGCATAAAGGTAAACCCCTCACCAATAGACTCCAACTGGGGGCGCAGGAAGTGATTAACGTAAAAATCCTCGAATTTCCGGTAGGCCTTTTTGATGTAGTATGGACGGTGATCTCTTCTCAAAAATCGAAGCTCTCCCAAAATTTATGGCTGAAGAGTTGGCCGGCCGGTGTCAGATTGTAGATGGCGTCGGCCGCCATCAGGGCCACCGCATTGGTCCAGGTAATTTTCTCTTCGGGCCAGATGATTATATCGGGGCAGGTAAAACCGCACCAGTAGGACCCATCATCATACCGTCGATCGACAATCCAGCTATATACGATTTCAGCCAGTTTGTGGTTTCCCATGGCTGCCAGTGCAATAACCAGCTCTGAAGTTTCGGCGATTGTCACCCACGGCTCATCGGAAACGCACAAAACGCCTCGTTCCTCAATGATATATTTTTTCCAGTATTTATCGATTCGCTTTCGGGCATCAGCGCCGCTTAAAACACCGGCCAGAATCGGATAAAACCAATACATGGAATAGCGGGATTTGGTCATATTAAATAAGTGCGGTTTTTGTTTGATGGCATTACCAAGCTTGATTAAGCCGCTATGCCACCGGGGCACGGGATGACCGAGTATTTTCGCTATCGCCAGCGCGCATTTCAAACTCATGTAGATCGAACTCGATCCGGTCAACAACGCCATCGGATCAACTTCGCCTTCCGGGCTGATCGCCCAGTGTATCTCGCCATTGGGGGTTTGAAGCGCGAGGGCAAAATCGATGGCGGCTGAAACGGTTGGCCACATCTGCTTGATAAAAGCGAGATCGCCGGTGATGAGATAGTGGTGAAACAGCCCCACTGCAATGTAAGAGGACATGTTGGCATCCCGGGTTTTATCCTCAGGCTCCCCCTGCATATAAGCCGAATACCAGCTGCCGTCTTCGTGCTGCATGCCTGCCAACCACTCAAAGGCACGCTGCGCCCGATTCAAGTAACCACCAGTGCTCAGTCCCATAGCGGCTTCAACGTGATCCCAGGGATCTGTTTTTTGGCCCTCACTCCATGGGATCTCGCCGCTGGACAACTGGGTTTGGGCAATCAAGTTACAGATATCCTCAATATTGATGGAAAGATCCGCTGCCGGTCTGTTTAACGACGTCTCAACTTTCATCCACTTCTGCCTTTCTTTTTCGGTAAACTGAGATTAATACAAAGGTTTCAGCCCATAATCAAGGATTAATTCGGTTGAATTTTCGACCTTGACTTTAGCAACTTCATTGTTTAGTGTATTCAATATGCTCAATATCTTCTGATTACTTCGGATCTCTTTCAGGCAGGCCGCATTCTCATTTTCGTCATTCTTCTTAACGCATTCGAGCGGATAAATTCGTATTGAGCAAGCTATTCTCAATTTAACAGGCCGTTGTATATTCCCCGTTTCTTATTTCTTCTTCGGCCGCAGATGTTTCGTAAACCCATAATATTGACGACATCGCCCAGGTAAGGACGGCAACAGGCTTTTTGCAGTACCGGATTAAAGCCTGCTGCGTGGTGATGTGCCTGGGGAGTTTTTAGTGACCACTCAGATCCATTCATGGACGTTAAGGTGGCAACGGGCGGGAAATCACCTATCGCCCTGCCTGTGCCGGAAATGGAACCAGCATTGTGTTGTTATATTAACGCAAAAGAAAGGAGGAAAAAATGTCTGACAGTGTCTACAAGGTAATCGAATTGGTGGGAAGCAGCGAAACTTCCTGGGAAGAAGCTGCCAGGAATGCAGTTGAACGAGCTGGCCAAACCCTTAGAGATCTCAGAGTTGCAGAGGTTTCGAAGCTGGACATGAAAATTGAAAACGGTAAGATAGCGGCCTTTCGAACCCGGGTGAACCTCTCATTTAAGTACGGTGGCGGCGAATAGCCCACCAGTGTCAATAGGTTCAAAATGGTGTTTGGTGTTTTGCGGATAACGCAACCACCAGACACCATCAATAACGGAGGACATAAGCCCTTTGCAGCGTTTGCCAAGCCATTTCATTAAACATGCCGTGTCCAATATTCCTTCCTCGCAAAGAGTTAATTTCCTAAATTTTTAATAATCTGCTAAATAGAGTCTTAACCTTGAATACCAGCCAATTTTTTTTACAGGAGGTGGAATTCGCCGGAAAAACACAAAATTTAGAAAGGAAAGCAATTGCAATGGTCAGTGTGGAAGAACATTATGACAACCTGCTCGCGCCCTACTATTCATGGATTTCCGGAGGTTCTGATTTAAAAATTGAGGAAAACCGCGCATTCTTTCGCAATCACGGTATCCGGCCGCAACTTACCGGTATCGCTGTGGATCTCGGTGCCGGTTCCGGTTTCCAGTCTATTCCCCTGGCTGAGTCGGGCTTTAATGTCATCGCAATGGATACCAGCCGGTTACTCTTAGCAGAGCTTGGGGAAAAAGTCGGCGATTTGCCGATCATAACCGTACGGGACGACATGTTGAATTTTGTCAGGCATAGCCCGGCGGAAATTGAAATTATTGTGTGCATGGGTGACACGCTGACCCATTTGCAGCGACTGCAGGAAGTCCAGCAATTAGTAGAAAATACTTATCCTGCCCTAACTCAGGATGGTAATTTGATTCTGAGCTTTAGAGACCTGACCGATGAATTATCCGGACTTGATCGATTCATTCCGCTCAGAAACGACTCCAATCGTATTTTTACCTGTTTTCTCGAATATGAAACACAGCATGTAAGGGTACATGATATTGTTTATGAAAAAACAAAAGATGAATGGAAAATGAAAAAAAGCGCTTTTCGGAAGCTCCGTATTTCCCCTCAATGGCTCAACGAAATTTTGTTAATGCTCGGATATAAAGTCGCAGCGTTTGATATTCAAATGGGAATGGTGACGATAATTGCCCGTAAGTCGTCATAACTACAGTGGAAAAAAAATAAGGCGAATATAGAATAAATTCATATAAGGCCACCTTGCACCTGACTATTTTTTGAATGATCAGGTGTTTTTGGCGCAAAAATACATAGTTTCCCCTATTGTCCGAATAAAGTCCTGTGAGTAGGTTTAATTTTAAAGTTTTGCACGCAATGCATAACAATCTGTCAGGTTTTGCGTATACTATAGACCAATAGTCAACTGCCTTCCGAATTGGGGTAGCTTGAACTTATCCGCCTTTGGCGGGTTTTCGGCAGTCGGCCGAACTAAAAGAACCATCAATCCATCGGATTAAAACCTCTCTCACAGCACTATGTCAGACAACATTCAGTATGTATGCTTGATAGTCTACCTGTTCGCCTTGGTCTCGCTGTTTATTTACGGCATGAACTGCTATCTGCTGATGATATTTTATCGCCTCAATCGCCGTCAGGCCGTCATCAAACACAAAGATATTCGAAAGAAATTTTATCAAAATGTCTCTGCGACCGATTGGCCCCAGGTAACCATCCAGTTGCCGATTTTTAATGAATGCTATGTTGTTGATCGTTTGATTAAGTCGGTATGCCGCCTTGACTATCCTAAAGAACTCCTTGAAATCCAGGTCCTGGACGATTCCACCGATGAAACCGTCAGTATCGCTCAGGCCCTAGTCGTGGATATGAAGCTTCTGGGGGTTGATATTGTTTATCACCACCGCCAGGATCGCAAAGGATACAAGGCCGGGGCTTTAAAAGAGGGATTGGAAACCGCCAAAGGAGATCTTGTCGGCATATTTGATGCCGACTTTGTTCCGAATCCTAATTTTTTGATAGAATCAATCCCCTATTTTATGGATCCCAAGGTTGGTATGCTGCAGACCCGCTGGGGCCACATCAACAGTGATTACTCGCTGCTGACTCGGGCGCAGTCGATGGGGATCGACGGACATTTTGGGATCGAGCAGGCCTCCCGGGCCTGGAGCGGTTTTTTTATGAATTTCAACGGCACTGCAGGCGTGTGGCGTAAAAAAGCCATAGAAGATGCCGGAGGTTGGCAGGCCGACACATTAACCGAAGATCTGGATTTGAGCTACCGGGCGCAACTGAGGGGTTGGAATTTATGTTTCGCACCAAATGTGGTCTGCCCGGCGGAGGTACCGGTTACCATCAACGCCTTTAAATCGCAACAACATCGCTGGGCCAAGGGTTCCATTCAGACCGCCAAAAAAAACCTCGGCAATTTATTTCGCGCCGACATTTCACTTCTGGTTAAAATCCAGGCATTTTTGCATTTAACCCATTATATGGTTCATCCCATGATGCTGCTGGTCGTGCTGACGTCCCTACCCATGCTCTACACGCAGTGGTTTTTTGATCATCTGGCGTTTCCGATCATGATCTTTACCCTGCTGTGTTTAGCTACTTTTGGGCCTTCGACCATGTATCTGTTCTCGCAACGAATACTCTATCCTGATTGGAAGAAACGCATTAAATACCTGCCTCTTCTGATGTGCCTGGGTACCGGCATTGCGGTGAACAATACCAAAGCGGTGCTCGAAGCCCTGCTGAGCATTGAAAGCGGCTTTATACGGACACCAAAGTACGGCATCAAAAAACGGGAGGATCGGTGGCGGGACATGAAGTATTCCATTCCCCTAACTTCCGTGTCTGTGCTGGAATTTATTCTGGGTGTTTATTCATTAACCGGATTAATGATGTTTCTGTTTTTCAGTAAATATATAGTCAGCCCGTTTCTGCTAATTTATACTTCAGGATTTTTCTACGTCTTTTTTCTTTCGGTTAAGCATGGATATGGAAAACCTCAATCATAATCAATCGATCGACATTCGATTCCGCTTGATTTATGCCGGCATCGTTTTATTGGGATTCATTTCCGTGATAATTTACCTATTAAATTTCAAACTTTCCAGCCTGGTTCCTGATTTTCCCCATAAAACGGCCATTCATGTCTACGTGTCCCTGTTTGTGTTTTTGAGTATACTGTATTTGGTCAGTGTTGTTTTAATTTTAAAAAATAAATCAACTATCGGCCAGTCAAAGGGATTGCTATGTATAATTTTATTTTTTGCGGTTGCTTTCAGGCTCTGCCTGATTCCGAATGATCCGGTGGTTCTCTCAAAAGATATGTATCGCTTCATCTGGGACGGACGCGTTCAGCAAAACGGGACAAATCCTTATCGCTACGCGCCGGCTGACGAAGCGCTAAAAACCCTGCGCGATGAGCAAATCTATCCCCACGTCAACCGCAAAGCGTATCCGACCCTCTACCCGGCCGGTGCTCAAATTTTTTTCCGCTTTTCTTATGCGCTGGTTGGAGATAGCATCTACGGTTTTAAAGCCGTAATGATTTTTTTTGATATCCTGACACTGCTGCTGCTAACGGCCTTGCTCAGGGTATGCGGTTTTGAGGCAAACCGACTGATTCTATATGCCTGGAATCCCCTGGTCATATTTGAAATTGCCTATAGCGGTCACCTGGAAGGAATCACAGTATTTTTGATGGTGGCTGCACTTTTGCTATCTGCTCTTGAGAAAAAAATGCCGGCGGTCTTCATGCTCGCCCTTTCCAGTGCGATTAAGCTGTATCCGGCCCTGCTGCTTGCAGCTATCTTAAATCGCGGCGAGAGAGTCAAAGGCATTCTTTTATTTGGAATTACCATCGTCTTGCTTTATCTGCCGTATATGGCAGCCGGCAATAAAATGTTCGGGTTTTTGCCGGTATATCTGAAAAATCCCTACGAAAGCTTCAATCTGGGTCTTAAATTTCTGATCATGCGCCTGGTCCCCGGCCTGGATTATTATCTTCTTTCACAACTGTTTCTCTTTGCCCTGGCAGCTGCCGGGTTGATCATTTTTTTTAAATTCAAACAAAACGATCAGTTTATGTGGTTCGCCTTTTTGTTAACGGGATTGTTGATGATTCTGATGCCGGCATCGCTTCATCCCTGGTATGTTATCCTGATAATTCCATTTTTAGCATTCTATCCCAGCCCGGCCTGGCTGATTTTCACCTGCACCGTCACGTTGTCCTATCTTAAGTACGTTTCAGCACAGGGAATCATGCCAACCTGGGTGCTGCTTGCAGAATACCTGCCCCTGTTTGCACTTCTGGCAGCGGGATCTATCTTAAAAAAGGCAACCCCGCGGGGGGAAAGCCTGCGGCAGGCCCTTCGGCTATGAAAATCTCGGTTGTCATACCAGCCTACAACGAAGAAAAGGCCATCGGTGAGGTGGTGCGTGGCGTACCTGAAAACATGGTCCAGGAAATCATCGTTGTCGACAATGGATCGACCGACGACACAGCCAAGCAAGCCACGCTGGCCGGCGCCCGCGTTGTTCATGAAACCAGCCGTGGCTATGGCTTTGCCTGTCTGGCCGGGGCAGAAGCCGCCGGCCATACGGATATCATTGTTTTCCTGGATGGTGACCGCAGTGATAATCCCGAACAGCTCGCCAAAATTGCAGACCCTGTGATCAAAGATCAGGCGGATCTGGTGATCGGCAGCCGGATCAAGGGCAACCTGGAAAAGGGCTCAATGCCCTTTCATGGATGGATGGGAAACCGCTTGATCGTCTTTTTGCTCCGGATTCTGTACGGGATAAAGATCACAGATATAGGATCCTTTCGGGCCATAAACGTACAATCGCTATTCAATCTGAATATGGAGCAGATGACATACGGGTGGCCGGTTGAAATGGTGGTCAAATCGGCCCGCCGGGGGTTGCGAATTCAAAGTGTACCGATCCACTACCGCAAACGCCTCGGCGAATCAAAGGTTACCGGCACCCTGAAAGGAACGGTATTGGCCACATATTACATGTTTTTCGTACCGCTGAAATATCTATTTACAAAATAATGATCATCAATTTATCGAATTTGGGGGTACAGATTTACTCAATTTCACACAGATAAAAAAAATAATAGGATTACGGAATAAAAATCGGATCTCTACCTTTCAATCAAATCCGAATTCTAAAATCCGCAATCAAAATTGGGGGGTGCCTATGATTTCCCTCGGAATCGGACTAACTAATAAGTGTAATTTAAACTGTGCTCACTGCTATCGCGATCAGGATCAGATTCACAACCTGACCCTGAAGGATATTGAAAAAATATGCGATAACCTCTCAATCAACTCGATCGGTTTTGGCACCGGCGAAAACGGATTAAACCCCGAATATTTTGATATCATCGAATATTTGCACAGCAGCGGCATAAAACTGACCCTGGCCTCCAACGGCTACACGCTTTCCATAACCCCTGATGAAAAACTGCAATATTTTGGTGATGTCGAATTTTCGGTTGATTTTCCCGATCAAAAGCGTCAGGACCAATTCCGTGGCGAGGACAATTGGCGTACTATCATGGAAAGTGTGAAGCGATGCCAGAAACTGGGCCTGCGGGTCTCTTTTCTCTCAGTTTTGATGAACCTGAACTACAGAGACCAGGGCGCTATCGCCAGGCTGGCTGATTCGTTGGGTGTTGATTTTCGCGTAAATGTTTACCAGCCGATGTATACCGATAAGTATATGCTAACTTTTGATCAGTACTGGGAGGCCTTCAAAATGCTTTTTGATCAAAGTGAAATCATCTCGGTCACGGAGCCGCTGGTCAACACCTTTTTAGGAACCAATGGTTTGAAAGGCACTCCCTGTGGCGGCAATAGCATGCGGGTGGCTCCCGACCGAAAAGTAAAATCGTGTGTTTATTGGCCGGAGTCGGACCTGACCATTGATGACCTGCTGGTCAAAGGGCATAACATTTTTGAAACCCCATTATTTAAGCAAACCCATCACACACCCCGATTTTGTTTGGATTGTGAACATGTGGATAATTGTGGTGGAGGATGCGCCGCCCGCCGCAAACTGCGGGGAACGTTTGAGCAGCCCGATGAGTTTTGCCCGATTTATCAGGGGAAAAAAATTCAGCTAAATGGGCAGTTTTCATCAGCTGCAAAACCCCTTCGAACCGGCAGCATCTGCACGACTATTGTAAGAGGGGCTTAAACAAAAATGATCGGTTCCAGGTTCAGGGTTCAAGGTTCAACGGTCATAATTGGAAGGTTCAACCAGTTTGGTTCTCCACTTCAGGCTGATCCGAGTTGGTGCACTTTAACCGGGAACCGTGAACGTTGAACCGCTCAAGCTAAGTTATGTTTATATGCGACCATGTCTGAAGCTAAGCAAAACATAAAACTTCCTAGCCATCTCTATCTGGAGACAACCAACCGCTGTAATCTCAGATGCCGGGGGTGCATCCTCTATGACGGGAAGCGCGAACCGGAGCGCAACATGTCGCTGCAGGATTTTTATACGATTACAGACCAGTTGGAGGACCTCCAGCGGGCGACTTTGCACGGGGTCGGGGAACCGCTTTTAAATCCGGAACTTGCTGCGATGGTCCGTCACCTGAAAAAACGTAATGTTTATACCCTCTTTAATTCCAACGGCATACTGCTGGATCATAAACGGCAGCACGAACTCATCGATTCGGGTCTGGACGAATTGCGTATTTCGCTGGATGCCGCGTCTGCGGCCGGATATAAGAAAATCCGCAACAGCCTACTGTTTGACCGGATTGTCGGGAACCTGCGCGCGTTTAGAAGCCTGCAGGACGCGCAATCTCTGACTCGGCCGAAGCTCTCCCTGTGGTTTCTGGGAACTAAAGATAACATTTCCGAACTGCCGGAATTTGTTAACCTGGCGGCCGACCTTGGAGTCGGCGGGGTTTATTTGCAGCGCCTGGTTTATTACCAGGACGATGATGGATACGGTGTCGCGCGCGAAGATAAATCTTTGCAGGATACCGATGACCAATCCCGCGAGTTGATTCAAACAAGCCAAAAGCTGGCCGAGGATCATGACCTCCGCTTCAATGCTTCGGGCCGGTGTCGGCCGGTTGAAAGCCTTCACAGTGATACGGCTAAAGAGATGCCCTGGAGCCGGTGTATTCGACCGCGGACACTGATATACATTACTGCCAACGGCAACGTGCTGCCCTGCTGCATTGCGCCGTTTGCGACGGTTGATTACGCTTCGATTGTGCTGGGCAATGTTTTTGAATCTTCTCTGATGGACATTTGGCTGGGGAAAAGATATAAAAAGTTCAGACATCAACTTCAAACCGCTGGTCCACCGACGTGCTGTCAGGGGTGTGGCGTGCTGTGGAGCCTTTGATAATGAATACTCGTGAGAAATTTCTGTTGGTCGTTGTCGCCAAAGCGCCGCAACCGCAGCGGGTAAAAACGCGTTTATTGCCAAAATTAACCCCCGCGGAAGCCACCAGCCTGTATCGTTGCTTCATTCAGGACCGGATGAAAGAAATCGGACTCCTCAGGGATATTGACCTCGCCATTTCGTATACCCCGGCCAACTCGCAAGAATTTATCACCCGATTCAAATCCAACGGATTTCATCTATTCCCCCAGCGGGGGAAAGATCTGGGCGAAAGGCTGCACAATATATTTGTGGACAAACTGCAACAGGGATATAAAGCGGTCTCGATCATTGACAGTGACACACCCGATTTACCACGCGCCATCGTTCAGCAATCCTTTCAACTACTTGGCGCAGACGGTGTCGATGCAGTTTTTGGACCCTGTCACGATGGCGGCTATTATCTGGTCGGGATGCGCCAACCGCACCCCGAATTATTTCAGGATATTGCCTGGGGCACCGAAACCGTGCTTCAAAAAACGCTGGAGAACGCTGAAACATCCGGCATCCGAGCTAAATTACTCAAGCGGTGGAATGATCTGGATACGTTCGAAGATCTGCTGGAATACTATCATAAACATAAAAATAAGCTGCCTGATCAAAAATGGACAGGCTGCGAAACGTTTAATTTTCTTTGCCGCATGAAAAGAATTAGACAGGAAGGGAGCAAAAATGCAGATTGAAGCCAGACTAAAAGAAATGGGAACAGAACTTCCACCGGCCGTGACACCGGTCGCCAATTACGTTCCGGCCGTTCGCACCGGCAATCTGGTTTTTCTTTCCGGCCACGGTCCTTTTAAGGAAGACGGCTCACTGATCACCGGCAAAGTCGGTGCAGATCTGACCGTCGAGCAAGGCTATGAAGCCGCTCGCCGGATTGCTATCGGGCTACTGGGCTCATTGAAAGCCGAAATCGTAGATCTGGACAGGGTTAAACGGGTAGTAAAATTGCTGGGATTAGTCAATTGCACCCCTGAATTTGCCGATCAGCCCAAGGTCATCAACGGTGCTTCGGACTTTCTGGTCGAGGTGTTCGGCGAAAAAGGCAAACACGCCCGCTCCGCCGTGGGAACGAACGCACTGCCGTTCAACATTGCAGTGGAAATCGAAATGATCGTTGCGGTTGAAGATTAAAATTTTTTTTTTCGCCGCACAGGCGCCAAAATCGCAGAGAAGGATACCTTTATGATTGCCGTTGGTCCAATGCATAAATAATCTTCATGGCTCACAATGTTAAGTAAATATCCGGGTCCATAAGGCCCAGCTTTGATCCACCCCGGAGAGGTGATATGGGTGATAACATTTACCATCAGTACTCTTTACATAATAATCAATATCATATACATCATTTCCGGCCTTAAAATCAGCACAAGATACAAATAAACTGCCGACTTCTTTCACGCCACTATGAAGATAATCAAACCCTGCTTTAACCCCGTTTATTTCGTAAAGTCCATCTTGTGAATATAGCTTTCCGCTTATAAAATTTTCCATTGCTCCCTGAACCAATTTCTTATCATTATCATCAGCTCGAACGAAGGAAATACCAAAATGTTGAGAATAGCTTATATATGACAATAATCATATACTCTGAATTTATCCAATTACCTCCAACAAAGCTGAAATTATTAAAAGCCATAAAAAAAATCTAAATTGACTAAAAATTAAAATTTTGAGAAATACTTAAAACCAGCGTTGCTTCGCTACAATTGGTGGCCGCTTTGCTCCGGTTTGGGTGGCCGACTTCAGTCGGAACAGGCAGCCGGCTGCCTCCGCTTTAGGCGGCCGAGATCGCCGGAATAGGCAATAAAAGCCGTCCGCATTGGTTATTTCTCAGGTGGGCAGCTACGGTCGAACACATATTAATAGGGTTATTCCCATGAAAAATGTTTCAATTCGCATTAAAATCACTCTATTCATCGTCTTATTTTTATTATTCACCACCGTGATCGTTCTCTTTCTCTCAATGTCCAACAGCAGAAAAAGCCTGTCGACTGCCACGGACCGCACTTTGCGCACCAATGCTCAAACAATTGATCGCGCAATCCGATCCATCATGCTTAGTGGCGAAGCGCCGATCGCAGTTCGAACCATCCGCAGTCTCCAAGAGATTCAGGGTTTAGAACAGATTGATCTTTATCGCACCAATGGTTTAACGGCCTTTCATGATTATGAAACTTTGGATCTCGTAAACGCCCACCAGCAGGCGTTTCGATTTACAAAAACGCCTCGAATTACCAAAAAAGAACTCGATACCCCTCTATTTCAAGACATCCTTAATGAAAAAAGACCGATTAAATTTGAAGATAAACAAAATCAACACCTCGAATACTACTATCCCTTTCAAAATGAACCTGAATGCCAAATGTGTCACGGTAAAATCAAAGATATCCTGGGTGTATTACATCTGAAGATTTCAACCGCCGACCTAAATATGCAAATAAAAAAGGCCGGTTTCATATTAAGCGCTATTCTAATAATGGCAAGTGTCATTATAGCCTTCTGTCTTATCATATTTCTAAATCGTCTGATTATTGATCCTTTGGTAAAAATTGGAAGCATCGTCGCCCAGGTGGGACAGGGGGATTTTGATGTGAAGGTTGAAGTTTCGCGTGGAGATGAAATTGGTACCATTTCTGATCAAATCAACAGCATGGTTCAAGATTTGGAAGAGCAAGACAGGATGAAGCGATCTCTTTATCTGGCACAAGAGGTGCAACAAAACCTGCTGCCGCATGAGTATCCAGGGTCAGATAATTTCGAAATTGCTGGCAAAAGCATTTACTGCGATGAAACCGGTGGTGATTATTATGATTTTATCATCAGCGATAACGACGATAAGGAACGAATTGGTATAGCCATAGGAGATGTATCAGGACACGGCATTTCTTCTGCTTTGCTTATGGCTGCAGTTCGCTCGTCTTTGAGACAGCGCTCATCCTTGCCAGGGAGTATCGGTAGCATAATTTCGGATGTAAACCGTCAAATGGTAAAAGATGTAGAGGATTCGGGGCAATTTATTACCATGTTATATTTGACCATTGACCCGCCTCAAAAGTCACTCCAATGGGTGCGGGCTGGCCATGACCCCGGCATTTTTTATGATCCTTACTCTGATACATTTGAAGAGTTGCATGGATTGGGGGTATCACTTGGAGTAATTGAAGATTGGGATTTTGCGGAATATACAAAAACGGCGCTTAAAAAGGGGCAAATAATTTTTCTTAGCACTGATGGTCTTAAGGAGGCACGAAATATTAGAGGAGAAATGTTTGGGAAAGAATCAATCTATAATATAATTCGTAAGAATGCATCCTCGAGTGCAAATGAAATCCTTAATGCACTTTTTGAGTCTTTGAATAGTTTCCTAGACGGCATTAAGATAGAAGACGATGTTACATTGGTGGTCGTTAAAATAAGTAAATAGTCAATTCTCAACCTTCCCATATCTCCGGCTTTGGCATATTCATCATATAATATTCGATACGGTATGGCTTGACCTTGCATACCACGTAATTCGGATCGCCGGGTCCACTAAAAATTGAATTTAAAATGTCGTACCACACAGCATTTCCCATATGGTGAAACGCCCTTATAAACACGCTGAAGACGGTATCCCTTTCATAGTAGCTTTCTGGCAGTTTTTCAACCCGGAACGTTGAACCCGGCTCGACTGAGCTCGTCGCAGGCTGAACCGCTCAACCCATGAATGAATTAGCTAACCTGGATTTGGCCAAAATCAAGTTCGACGGTCTTCAAACTTGCCTGGCACAATCTATCACTCAGAAAGTAGCGAGCGATAGGTTTTGCCTTCCACTGTTTTCAGATAATCAAATAACGATTTTTCCAGCTGCGCAGCCAATTCCGGTGCTTCATTTAATAGGTTATTTTTCTCCTTTGGATCTGTGACGACATTGAATAACTGCAGCAGGTCCAGTTCGGCGAAATAGATCAGCTTCCACTCCCAATTGTGATACAGAAAATACCGCTTTTTGAATGAAGCTCGGCCGACAATATCTCTTTTGAGAAACTGCTTTTTCTCATTTCTCAATATAAGCGGACCGAGCGATATTCCCATGTGGGGGTCATCATATGGCGGCGCGATGGTGTATCCGGCCAGTTCGGCGATCGTCGGTGCCATGTCGGCCGCAATGACCGGCACGTCTTCAAAACGCCCTCTCAGTCCGTGCGCATAAAGAATCAGGGGAATTCGAATTTCTTCTTCGTAAAGGGTATGCCCGTGCAAACTGGCCCCATGTTCCCAGAACTGTTCACCATGATCGGAAGTAAAAAGGATCACTGTTTGTTCATATAAGCCTTTTTGCCTGAGCCAATTTACGAATTGCTCAAAAGCCCGGTCAAGGTAGGAGAGATTGTTGTCATACAAATCGCGGGGACTGTCACCGAAGTCAATTCCACTATCTTTTTTCCATAAATCATTATGGACATCCATCAAGTGCAAAAAGCAAAGAAACCTGTCTCCGGCTGGCAATTTTTGGATCACCCGGCGCGCCGAATCAAAAACTTCATCTGCTGTAGCCGACCGACGATCGCTCACTGCTCTGGGGATACTGAGCTCAATTACAGGCGCATCCGGTGGAAATATATCTCTGGGACCAAATCCTTTCATCACCATAAAATGTTTGATCCCTTCTGCCAGGGATAGTTTTAGATAAAGATTTTCTAAATAAAGACCCGGTCCGTATAGAGTAAACCTGCTTCTGCCGGCCACCAGGAAGGGGAAAGCGGCAAAGGAGCCGCCCCCCTGGCTGTATGCACGACGAAATGAAATCGCTTCATCCCGGGCCCAGCTGTCCATAAATGGTGTGAGATTACGTTGATAACCGGCCGAGTGAAAGGCATCTCCGCGCAGAGAATCAACGACAATGACCAGCAAGTTGAAATTATCCGGCAGCAGCGATGGATGACGTTTCTTCAACTGCCATGGTTGCGGCCAGGGATGGGAATTCCCGTTTTCCGGCGGTTGCTGGCCGAGTTGCATCCAGCGTCCCAAGCCAAACACATTGCCCAGCTTCCCGGCAAACGTGGCATCCACCCGGGTCAGTTCATCAAATTGCAGGATTACCGCTTTGACTTCGGGAACTTTTCCAAGGGCATAGAAGGGTATAAACCCAGCCAACAATGTCAGGGCCAAAGTGGCGGTCCAGCGGCGAAGATTCCATAATCTGTTCTGGTCACCTATCGAAAATCGATCTAACAGCAGCACGATGGTTCCGGCTGCCACCACGGAAATCACCTTTAAGATGGTGCCTTTTAGATAAGAAAAGGCCGTAAACCAGGGATTGAACATATTGCCGATTAAAACGAAATAAACGATAACGCCACTTGCTCCAAGCACAGCAAATAAGAGAATCCACCAGTTTACTTTGACAAACCGTTTCAGGGTCAGCAACCAGGCAACCGGCAAAAGAATAGCCGCGCCAAAGGTAAGGGAAACAATTCCGACGAAACTGGCATTTTGGGCCTGCCTTATGTAGGCGGTGATTCGGCAGAAAACAGCCGCAAGCAGTATCCCGCCCCCAAAACTTAAAAGTAAAAAAAGCTGTAAAACAACGAATTTCTGATTAAGTTTACTGATTTCCCATTGAATTGCGGTCAGCAGAGATCCGAACAATATCGCCATAAAAAAAGCGGCTAACGAGATAAATAGCAGGGAGGAGACTATGGATATGGACTTTTGCTTCTTGATGATCTTATTCAGACAGCGGTTAAAGCATAACAGTATAACCAGCATGCCGACCCCAAACCAGAGACTGGTAATACCTGACAGGATTGGAGGGAATACAAACCGCAAGTGGTGTTCAAAGTCCGAATCCAGGAAAATTTGATCCGCCATCCGCTGCGAAGATGGGTCAAGGAAAGCGACGGCGGTCCCAATCAAAAACAGAAAAAGAAGAAATCGTCCGGCGCCCTTTTCAGGCGTCTGAAAAAATTCCGGTCTTCCATCGAACTCAATTCGCTCGGTTAACCAGAAGGTAATTATGCCCTGGATAAGAACGGATATCAGCAAACCGGTTTGTATCAGCGGCAGAATGTCAAAACGTTGATAAAACATCAACATTACAGCGGCGGCAATGCTCAACACTTCAAGGCTGAGAAACACTTTCAGCAAGCGGGCATTGGCCGTTGCAAAATTCGGTATTCGCGGGATTTGAAGACGACAAATGGCGATCAGATAAATCGCCCCGACCGCCATGCAGATTTGAATATTGGCCCGGATCCAGGCAAAGCCGGCGCTTTCCCCTGCTGATATCTCCCGACCCAGCTCGCTGTGGACAGCCGAATATAAGGCGTGTAGTAAAACGATTGCGACTGCTCCCAGCAAGTGAAGCCATGGCAGGATTGTTGTATACCTATCTGGAATATGTGTTGAATATTCTTGGTTCATTTGACAATTAACGCCATACTTTCATTTACCAAATGCACAGATGCCGCATTAGAATTTTATTCCTTCGATAATATGTCTACTCCTAATAAGTGCATGGTCACAAACAATTTAGCAGAATCGATTCCAAAAGTATAGATTTTAGCCGATAGCAAGGCTAGCGGAGGAGAAAAAGCGCAGCGTACTTTTAGTACGTGAGCAATTTTCGACGACGTAAAACGCAGCTATCGGCTAAAAGATGGGCTTTGGGAAGCGATTCTAGGGTAATTGTGTAAATATTAAGTCCCCCGTCAGATGAAAGGCAATGCTGTGACACTGGTGGCATTCGCGCACCTTTGCCGAAGTGATGAATGGAGAACCTGCCGGTTTGAACCTGGCATAGGACCAGCTTGTCGCATAATACCTTTTGCCGGCTGATTTCCGGCCCGCCTCTGATTTCGACATCACGGCGATTTCGATCGGGTTTGCATTTTTTCTTATCGAAGCATGTCCCTTGAAAATTTCAATAATCAGGGTTGCACCGGTAGGCCATATTCGTAGGGCTGAGCCAAACCCGGCCGTCTCCAGCACAACCAGTTGCTTCAGATCTGATTTACGAAAATAAACCCAGGCGCTCTGATCACTGGCAAAACGACGTGTATCGATATACTTGCTGGACCAGTCCGCGGCCGGTATACCGGATGCGTCACAATAGTCCGGAAGCAATATCGGACGGTTTGGATAGCTAAAGTCAGCAGGAATCACAAGTGTTGGCTTGGCAATCGGTCGCAATCCGGGAGGGGATAGTCGAACTTCCGTTTCCGATGAATATAGCGATACCGCCAATAACGCGAACAATAAGAACGCACCCGCAAAGAACATGATGCGGGTGCAATTTCGATTTAAACGAATCATTTGAAGACTATCCTACAGTGATTTCAGGTAATCAACGATAGCCTTCAGTTCCGCATCGGTAAGATGCTTAAACGGCGGCATTTTATCACCCCCGGCGACGATCCGCTGACGTACATTTTCATCCGTCACAGGATGTCCGGAATAAGGTAGCTTGGCTCCCTTAAACAATCCCAACAACCCGGGCCCAATCTTGTTGATCTTACTGTCGTAATTATGGCAGGCAGCACAATTCGCACTAAACAGCTCTGGGCCGGTTTGCGGGACCTTTGCATTCTTGAGCTTAACAAAACTCCAATCACCCGATCTATTCGACATTTTGAATGTACCTTTGAGAGTGACTTCATTATCCTGGCAGATCAAGCGCAGTTCACCCTTGCCCTTTTTACCTTCAAATCGATAATCAATAGATAGCTTATCGCCTTTTTGCTGCATCTCACCGATCAGCAACCTGCCTTCGAAATGTTCACCGGTGAACATTCCCGGCCCTACAGGTGAAAATTGGTAAACTTTGTCGAAATTGGATTTCCAGATGCCGGCGATGTCACAGGCCAATTTTTCAGCACTTGACGTTGGCGGTTTAAATACGGATTGACCCAGGCCGTTGTAAATGGGACCGTTGCTGCACTGATGATCGGCCACCACAAATAGCCAGGCGCTAAGATTCTCCCCATCCAATGCAACCGGAATAAAAGGTGACTCATATTTACCCTCCGGGAAGTCGGCCTTCCAGTCCTTTAAGTCACCTTTGGCCGGCAGGAGCCGGTAAGATTTGAAACGCTTAGTATCAATCGCCACCATCTGGGGCCCAAGGTTGTTGTTCGGATCGTCGACCTGCATTGTGATGGTAAACACCTGATCGGATAGCTTGCTGAATTGAATGCCGGATATTTGGGGATCATCAGTAGCCGTCTCGTCAACCGGTAAAATAACCGGGACTTCATTGTCCTTGTCGTCCTGTACCTGAATTTGCAACGGGAAATAGATATATTTTTCACTGTAAACATGCAATCCCCAAGGGCCGCCCGAAGGCAGTGGTATCTTGAACGTTCCGTCTGACCCGATGGCACCCCCGACCAGGAAGGCATTGTTATGCAGTTCGCCCTTCTCCAGAGCCACGGCACCGCTTGCAACGACCATACCGTCGGAAGTGATCACTTTGCCGGAAACATAGGTCTGGCACCAGGCAGGGGTAATAAAGAGCGTTCCCACCAACATCAAACCTAAAAATAGGGATCGGATCCCTAACCGTTTTTCTGTCCGTGATTTTTGATTCATTTTTATGCCTCTATTGAAAAAATATTTTGGGGACATCAGATTTAGATAATACAAATTTCACCTGACACTTGAAACCTATATCTATAGCGTTTTTAGATATTCAATCAGAGCATCAACTTCCTCATCCGGCAGATGTGCAAAAGACGGCATCTTACCGAGAGGTTTCATTAATTGATTGCGAAAATTATCTTCTGAAGCCGGTTTGCTGCTGACCGGAAATTTATCCCCTTTGAAAAGGCCTTTTAATCCTGGTCCAATCTTGGTTGCCGTGCTGTCAATCAGGTGGCAGGCGGAGCAATTTTTTTGAAAAACGATGGTTCCCTTGGCAGCCAGCCCCCCCGGTTCAACGCCATCAGGCGCTCTTTTACCGTAAACTATCTCGCCCCCGAAATATCCCAGGCCGATCGTGGTCATTAAAGACATGACATAGAGGGCAAAGACCATTTTCTGAAAACGTTCGCCAAAAGATCCTAAAATAACCGCCAGCAAAAGAAAAGAAATAAGTATCACGGCAAGTATAATTTTCATCTTGAACGGCAGCAACATGGTAACGCCAAAAAAATGTAGCCAGTCCATAAGTCCCATCAAGGCTGTCGGTATGGCTGCCAGCAATCCCAAAATGACACAATGACGGGCAGTTTGTGCCAGACTGGTTCGCCGAAATATTAAGGCTGCCAATGCAAATAAAAAGGCCCCCGTGACCATTCCAATCGGTAAATGAGTGAGAGTGGGATGCAGGGGATGCGTGTACCCGAATTGGGCCAGGGTCTGATAAATGAATTCTACCATTGCAATCACCTTTCGACCTGTAAAGAGGGCTGACTATGAATTCGCAAATTACTAAAAGGTGTATATTTCAGAAATAAGAATTCTGAGTCGATATCCCGCGAAATGGTGGAGAAATTTTGATATCAGTTTTTGTTGATACGAAGTTGCATCTTAAATTAGGTGAACGGTGAGGCTTTAGCCGCCTCTGGCGGAATATGCGGGCTTTCCGGTGAAGCTGAATTCATATCCCATCATGCTTACGGTCATTTAGGGTTTAATTTTGATAGCCCATCTCCGGTCGTGAAGTCAATTGAAAATTAAAGGCTGACAGGAGGATTACGGCTATAAATCACCGAGCTTTCTGAAAGCCCCCGGAGCGCGTGATGTTGGAGTGGAGTTTGGTTTTTTCTCCAAACCCTGCGATATGGCCGGTTGGCCCCTGGGATATGGCGTCGGCAGTAAAATAAAATTGGAATAGATATCCTGACAAGAGGGCGCTGAATTTTTAGAAAATTCTAATGTGCGTAAGCTTAATTGGGAACCCCGTTAAACTCGGGAACGGCTCCGCCGCCCTTGCCGCGCTATTTTAGCCATCACTGGAAAAAGAACCCTGTCAGTCATTTTGAAAAATATGAAACTAAGATGCTTGAATTTGTTCCTGACAATTATTGTGTGTCTCGGCCTCTCTACGGTGGCATGGGCCGGCAGTCACGGACGCAAAGCTGACAAAAAAGTGGGTATCCTGCTGGTGGCTTTCGTCGGCGCTGCTGATTCGATGGGGTCAGGTGGCCGCAGCCGCCGCACTGACCATCGTACCGACGATTATCCTTTTTTCCATTGTTCAAAAGCGGCTGGTTGAAGGCTTGACGGCCGGCGCGATAAAAGAGTAAGGCCGTAGGTGAAGATTGATTAATTAAAACTCTTAAGGATCTCGACATATATGAAAGTTCTACGCTTGCATGCCACCGGTGATTTACGACTGCATGATGAGAATGAACCTCTGCCCGATCGCGATGAGTGTCTGCTGCGGGTAAAGGCGGTCGGGCTTTGCGGGTCCGATGTGCATTGGTATGAGGAGGCCGGCATCGGCGATGCCCAGTTAAGGCAACCGCTGGTCCTCGGTCACGAATTTGCCGGAATCATTGAATCCGGCAATCAGCAAGGGCAGCATGTGGCGGTTGATCCGGCCGATGCCTGCCGGCAATGCCGCTATTGTGAGGAAGGCAATCCCAATCTGTGTGAC
>CACVKW010000207.1 GCA_902749685.1 Olavius sp. associated proteobacterium Delta 1
AAATCACTTCCAACGGCGGCCTGGATCAATAGACCGGAAACTGATCAATTAGAGTCTAATTTATTAACGTGCGTGTCTCATTTTCATTGACATATTCCGA
>CACVKW010000208.1 GCA_902749685.1 Olavius sp. associated proteobacterium Delta 1
AAATGCAGTTCTTACATAATCTGTCGTTATCAGACAGAGCAATCTATTTTTAAAAAGATTCTAAGGTGCTCCATCTGATAACGCGAGTTTATGTAATCAGTTAGCATTTAGCACGCCAGCCGGGACCAACACGGAAGGTAAGCGGCTGGCTAATTTAAATATCTATTCCCGCCCACCACCCTTGAAATAAGGATCGGGTCGATTTTAATTGGG
>CACVKW010000209.1 GCA_902749685.1 Olavius sp. associated proteobacterium Delta 1
AAGGAACAGCATTGTTGTCTCCGGGATCAAAACCCTGGACAATCTCGGCATTGTCCTGAACACCATCATTGTCCGAGTCCATATCCACCAGATTGTTCAATCCAT
>CACVKW010000210.1 GCA_902749685.1 Olavius sp. associated proteobacterium Delta 1
TAAGCAGTTGACTAAACAGGCTTGCATTTCGTACCATGGGACGTCCTCCTTGTTGCCGGTAATTGTTTGTTTTTGGCGAAATTAACAACCACCCTACATACAAGGAGGATTTTTTTCAATGA
>CACVKW010000211.1 GCA_902749685.1 Olavius sp. associated proteobacterium Delta 1
CTCCTGGGCGGCTTTTAATACGGTCTCAACGAAATCCCCCTGGCCCAGGATGCGCTCATCGCCCTTCATCCTGCTCTCGCAGTTGCGCATGGCTCTTAATGCGGACCATCCTCCGGCGCTTCGCACCAACCCACCTCCTGTTA
>CACVKW010000212.1 GCA_902749685.1 Olavius sp. associated proteobacterium Delta 1
AATCACTCTTGTCCAAAAACGGGTTTAGAATGAGTCATAAAGTGAGTAATAATACGAGTCATTGAAAAAAATCCTCCTTATATGTAGGGTGGTTGTTAAT
>CACVKW010000213.1 GCA_902749685.1 Olavius sp. associated proteobacterium Delta 1
GCCGCTCACATCGATCGCACTCGATTCATCGATGACCAGCGTCTCAATCTCGAGCTCTAAGCGAGAGATGCTCTCTGTGGTAGCGCCTGAATGGGTGAGAACTCCTCCATTCCTCACAATCATGCTATTGAAAGTATGTATTCCGTTTATGGTCACTTCGTGGTTGTCCACATAAATGTCCTGACCCTCGTACCTGGTGTCATTCTCGCCGATGAAAGAGGGCCACACGGTGTACTGGACGGAATTGCTCACTGAATTCCCTACCCAGACCGCCAGAGGGCCGGATACCGCATCATCGGGAATTTTTATGGTGAGTTCGGTGTTTGTTGCCGACAGCACTTCTACCGGCACCCCATTGAGGACCACCTTGTTGTCGGCCGCAACGGCACTGAAACCGGTGCCGATAACCGTTTGTTCCTCGCCGGCGTAGCCCGGGTTGCGGTCAATGGATGTAATGACAATGCTGGCGGTCACCACACTCACGGAGATGATTTCGGATTGGGCAACATTGCCGTTGGTATCTTCTGCCTCAGCACTGATATTGAGCGCGGTTGAGCCGATGGGTACCGCGTAGTTTATCTGGAACGGCTCGCTGTTGTCTGTTCCCTCGGGTCGGTCGTTTACGAAAAAGCGAACTTCCTTCACCTGTCCATCGTCTGTGGCTGTTGCCGTGATAGCCATGAGCTGGCCCTCGGCCACGTTGGCCCCAGCCGGCGGATGCGTAATGCTGACTGTCGGGGGTGTCTGATCAGGCTCACGCGGCTCCGGGTCTGAACCGTCGGGGACACCGTCATCATCCGTGTCGGAATCAGCCGGGTCTGTCAGATAGGTCAAAACCTCCTCTAAGTTGGTCAGGCCATCCTCGTCGTAATCCTCATCACCGTCATCGATCCCATCACCGTCTGTATCGCTTACAAGTGGATCGAGACCGAGATCCACCTCCAGGCCGTCCATCAAACCATCGTCATCACTGTCGGGGTCAAGCGGGTCTGTGCCCAGCACAAATTCCACGGAGTCCGGTAGGCCGTCGATGTCTGAATCGACCACATCGAGCCTGAAGTTTTCTGAAAATTCAGAGGTATTCCAGTTCTCATCGGTAGCCGTGGACGTTATCGTGCCTGTTGGACCTATCGTGATGGTGGCGATGAAGTTACCGTCCTCATCGGCAGATGTAACTGCCAAAAACGCCTTACCTTCACCATGGTCGCTTGGATCAGGTTCCGCCTCGTAAATCTCCACGCGGGCATTTGCGGGAGCCTTGCCGCTTACATCGAATGTGCCGGGCTCGGTGCTTCCAATCTTCTCGTCAAATACAGAGTAGTTTAGAAGATCGTTCGGGCCGCTGTCCTGGTCATCCAGATCATTTTCCGTCACCCCGTCGTTGCCCAGATCAATGGCCAGTCCCTCGTTGTCGTGGAAGATATTTTGCAAGATCGCATGGCCGGTTCCCGATACCACGACAATGCCGCCTTGTTCATTAAAGGCGATCCGGTTTCCATCGGTGAGATCAAATCCGCCGAGGATATTGTTGCTTGCATCTTCATCGATCCAAATGCCGGCACCCTTGTTTCCCAGATTAATCGAACCGGCCGGATTCGTACCGATAAAGTTGCCGGATAAGGCGTTGTCGATGGATTGACTGCCGCTGATGTATACACCGGCATCCAGGTTTCCGCCGATGACGTTGCCAATGATCTCGTTTTGCGGGGCGTTGATGATCGCCAGGCCGTATTGGCCGTTAGCATCTTCGGCGGTGGCGTCCGGGTTGGTTCCCAGATAGCAGTTTTCGATGATATTGGAGGATGAACCTTCCTTCAGCGCGATACCGTTTTTAGTAAAGTCCCCAATAATCAAACCTCTAATAATGTTGCCGCTGGATTGGATAACGAGACCATCAACATCCCAGGTCAGAGATCCATCCAGCACGATATCGGGCTTGCCGTCTCCATCGATATCACCGTCGATTTCGGTGTTGCCCTCGGTTAACACCGGAAGCGCAGCGTACAGAGTAATGGTTGCTCCCTTGAGATTTTCACTGAATTGAATGCTGTCGGACTTTCCATTCGTGTCAGCCAGCTCGAGGGCTTGCCGCAGAGTCCCAAAACCGCTGTCTGCCGGTGAATTAATGGTAAAGAGCGGCGCAGTGGTAAATGTGCTGGTAAAATCCACTGCCATTTGGTTGCCGGCTTCATCGGTTACATCTGTGGTGACCACCACCTGATGTGTTGTTTCCGGAGCCCAGTGGGTCAGCGGCGTGAAGGTGACCTCTTTCTTATCCTGGCTCAGGCCCAACACACCGGCCATTGCCTGGTCGTTTAGCCGCACCTGCACGCTGTCGGTGTGGATACTCGCTTGCGCCATTTCTTCATCAAACAGGATCGTTACCGGTGACACGGTCAGAACATTCTCGGCGCCGTTTGCCGGTACCACAGATACCACCCGGGGAGGAACGTGATCTGCGACCGTGACCTGAATCGATGTCCAATCGCTCTCGTTGCCGGATGTATCCTTGGCCCCGGCGGAAATGGTGATGGTTCCCTTGGCCTGCGCGGTATCCGGCACGGTGGCGGTGAACACTGCCGTAGCAGGCGTGGTCGGCGGTTCGATTGTATTGCTGCCGCTCGCAGTCGCCTCACCGCTGACGCTGTATGAGATCTCGGCCACGGAGAAGTTGTCACTGGCCGCCACCCTTACGGTAAAATCGGCCCCGGGATCGATCCTGGTCCCGGCTTCCGGTGCTTCAATGGTCACCACCGGCGGGGTGAGATCCCTGACGGTCAGCGTCAGATGGGCCGGATCGCTCGCATTATCAGCGGTGTCAAATGCCCGGCCTTCAACGGTCAACGTTTCGCCTACCAGGGCCGTCTCGGGGATAACCAGTGTAAACAGGGATGTGGCCTGCACCCTGGGCGGACTGATGGTGGCGGTGGCCCTTGTGTCGAGCACGCCGGCGGTGGTAATGGAAATACGGGTTGTGCCCATATCATCGGTGGCCTCGGCTTCTACCTGGACCGTCTCACCGGGATCAAATTCGAGCCGCCCCGAACGCGTCCTGAGCACCAGGCCGGGTCCATGGACATCATCGATATTTACGGTGCGAACCGTTGAAACCCCTTCATTGCCGGCCCCGTCCGTGGCGGAGGCCGTAAGCGTGATGCGCTCCGAGGCCCTGGCATCACCCGGCACGCTTAGCTGGAACACCGCCTCGAAAGAATCCCGGGCCGGATCCACCGGGACAGTTTCCGAATGGACCACCGCGCCGCCCGCCGCTAGCATCACGCTCGCAACCTTGCTGGGGTCAGTGGCCGTAACCCGAACCTCCAGCGAAGCGCCCGGTGAAACGATGCTGCCGATGGCAGGTGCGGTAATATGCGCGGCAGGTCCTACGCCGTCAGCCACCCCCAGGAGTCGCTCGGCCGGCACACAGGCCTGTCCTGTCGAGTCTACCGCCACCGCCTTCAAAATAATGGAGCCGTCCGGTTCGAGGGAGGCAGGCACGTTGAGATTGAAGGTGGTCTCATAGGATTTGATCAGATCGCCCGGGACCGTTGCCGTCATAAAGGTGTCGAAGGCGCCGATCACCTGAAGGGTGACTTTCTCCAGACCCACATCGTCGGTGGCTTGTACCGGTATCGCAAGCGTCTGACCGGTATTTACCCCGGTAATATCCGGGGCCAGCAGCAGCGCCACGATAGGGGGTTGATTGGTGGCCACCGTGATGGCAAGCGAGGCGGGCGGCCCGCGATTTCCGGCTTCATCCACGGCGACCGCTTCCACGAAGAGGGTATCGCCGGCTGCCGGGATGAGGTTAAATGTATTGGAGGTAAACGGCGAAGCCGTGGCGGTTCCGATAAAGTTTTGATTCACAAAATAATCCACCGTTCGGGTACCGGCATCCACCTGCGTGGGCGCCGCCTGCACGGGCACACCACGGATGAGGGCCGGCGTCCCGACCAGGGCCAACCCCTGAATCCCGGGTGCGATCGTGTCAATGGTGTTGAACGTGTAGGAATACGCGTATGGATTAATGTTGCCGAACACGTCCTTCAGGTTGGAAATATGGATCGTAAAACGCCCGTCAGTTGCGAGGGATTGCGCCGGGGTAAACAGGATGACGTCACCTTCAAAGGCGAGGCCTGTTTCACCCGGGACGGCCTGGCCTTCTGAATCCTCTACTGAGACGGTAAAACCATCAGGGGCCGGCACCTCGGAAAGGGTCACCTTGACCTGGGTATCCGGCGCGACATTATGAGCCCCGTCCGCCGGGATGACCGATTCAATCATGGGCGGTTCAATGTCGGTCGTGGTAAAGGAGCTGGTGTAGGTCGTCACCAGGCCTCGTCCTGCCAGGTCCCTGATCCCCTCGTTGAGGCTCACTGTATATCGGGTAAAATTGGCCAGTAGGCCGGCCGGCACAAATCGCACCGTGTCTGATCCGATAAAGTTCAAGCTCCCGGGAACCACGCCTGTTGCAGTTCGGAGGGAAAAGGTCGAAGCGGTGATGGTGCCGGCATCAAAGGCTTCTGAAAACACGGCCTCGATTACCGTGTCCTGGGCAACATTGGGAGAGCCGTTGGCCGGCGTCATTGAAACCAGGGCGATGGACTGATCATCGAGGATGATGTCCTCCACCGCCAGGTGTTCTCCATTGGCGCTCAACATCCCCTTGAAGTAATTGACACCACCGGTGGCGGCCTCCCGGAAGTCAATCTGAAAGGCCCCCAGGGGCACCCCCTGGAACTCATAGGCGCCGGCCGCATCAGCCGTCTCCACCAGTTGGAATCCCCCGCCGGTGAGAATTACCGCCGCACCCTCGGCGGGCGTGGTCCCGTCAGGCAGAAAGACCGTCCCACTGACGACACCCGAATCCCCTAACCGCAAAGAGATAACCGGCGCATCGCCGTGTGCGGCCATTGTCCCCTGGCTCACGCCTCCCAGAAGAAGGGAGGTGGCGGAAACCGTGAAATCACCAACGGGAATGTCAAAGAAAGTGAACGTGCCACCTTCAGCAGTAATACCGCTGTAGTTCCCTCCAAAGAGGCCGCCTGATCTCAATGTAAGGGCGGCGCCTACCACCGGCGTCGTTCCGTCCGAATCCACCACGGAGACATTGACAGTGCCGAAACCCCGGAAGGTCATGTCGCCGTCGACCTCCTGGCCGTCTTCCGAGATGGTCACGGTGCGGGTGTTGCCGTCCGGGTTGGTCCCTGACGATTCTGCCAGAAGTTCGTAGGCGCCGAGCGGCAGATATAAAAAGGAGAATTCACCGCCGCCGTCGGTGATCGTGCTATCTTTGCGGCCTTTTCCGGTCAGGGAAACAGTGGCACCCGGCACCGTATTTCCGGTGGCATCCTGTACCACGCCGGAGATGGCGCCGTATGGCGCGATGTTGACATCCACCTCTACGGTCTGGCCCTCTTCGCTCAGCCGGCCCGTGGCACTGCCGGAAAGGAGGCTTTCCTGATCCAGGGCGGTTATTTGAAAGCTCCCGGCATTGACCCCGGGGAAGTAGAACCGGCCGTCCAGCTCGCTGTTGGCCACAAGCTCCTGGCTGAAAAGTCCGCTCAGTTTCAGGGTCACGATGGCGCCCGGCACGGGTGCCTGGCCGCTGTGGGTCAGGACCGCACCCCGGACATCACCTCTCTCCACCCAGACCACATCGGCCACGGCCACCTGCCCGTCATAGGAAAGCGAGCCATTGGTCACCCCGGATCGGCCCGTTACCGGGTCCAGTGCCGTGACGGTGAAGCTGCCCAGGGGCACGTAGTCCACCTGGAATTGTCCCGGGGTGGCTTCATCATCGGAGGAGGTAATGGAGGCCAGCAGACGGCCGTCCTGGATCAGGTGCACCTCGGCATTGGGTACCGGCGTGAAGCCGTCGGTCTGATAGCAGGTGCCGGTCACGGTCCCGGATTTGGCGATGGTCACCACCGTCGTTACCAGGCCGTCCCGGGCAATGGTGCCGCCGCTCCTGCCGCTGAACCCGCTCACCGGGTCCTGGCCGCTGACGCTGAAAGGGCCCTCGGTGATGTCCGTGAAGGTAATCTCGCCGTTGGCGTTGGCCGTGCCATCCGCCTCGTCCCCGGGAAACGTGCCCCGCTTCAATCTCACAATGGCATCGGGAACCGGGGTGCCGTCGGCTCGGCGCACTTGAACCGTGACGGACCCCCGGCCCAGCAGCCGGATGGATATGGCGGTGTCCTCCCTGGCTCTGACTACGGCCATGGTCCGGCCCACAAGGCCTTTCATGGTTTCGTCGTCAGAGGCGATCACCGTGTAGGTGCCGGGCTGAATGGGAAAGGTGCTCGCAAAAAGGCCGTTTTCGTCCGTGGTGACAGTAATCCAGCCCCCATAGTCGATATTGACCCGCACCCCGGCGGGCGCAGGGGTTGCCCCGTCAGGCATGTAAACAATGCCGGAAATGGTGCCGTTGGTGTCGACAATCGGAGGAAACCGAAGGTCAAGCCCGCTCACGTTGGGCTGGGACTCGCTGAGCGTGCCGTTTACACTGACAATGGTCGGGCTGAAGGGACTGGCGGCAGAGACCGTGAACGTGCCGAAGTTTATGTTCTCCACCAGAAATTCCCCGGTCACCGGGTTGCTCTGTACCAGCGCTGCACGCCTGAACTGGAGCCGGCCGTTCACGTCGGGGAAAAGGGCGCGCACTTCCACACTGGCCCCCATGGGCTGGCCGTTTTCATCGATTGTTCTGCCGGAAATGGCGCCCTGGCCCAGAAGGATGATATTGGCCGTCACCACCTGGCCGTTCCCGGTGATCCGGGCGATGACGCTTCCCCCCTGGCCACCCTTGTTGGCAAACAGGGCGTAGGAACCCTGGGGGAGGCCTTCAAACTGAAATGCGCCGGCAGCATCCGTTTCCACGAAGAAAAAGCCGGCGCCAAAGCGGAATTTTACTTTCACCCCGGAAACGGGGTTGCCCAGGGCATCAAACACGGTTCCCCTGATGGTCCCCGGGGTGATAACAGGCGGCTCCCCCGGCGTTGAAACCGTAACGGTCACGTACATGGTCTGTCCGGCCGCCATGTCAACCGACGCGGCGCCTTCGAAGCCGGTTTCGGGGTGGCGGGCCTTCACCGGGATCGTGCCTTCAGGTACGTTGCCGATGCTGAACCAGCCCGTCTCGTCTGCGAGCACCTGTTTGACCCCGCCCACAACCTCGGCAAAGGGAACGAGGTAACCATCGCTGTCCAGCACCACCCCTTCGATAACACCGGTGCCGGCCAGGATGATGTTGGCCGTCACCGTCTGACCCGGCGCCAGGGTGCCGGTGGTGGTTCCCTGCTGACCTGCGGATTGATCCAGGCTGCGAACCGTGAAACCGCCCGGCCTCACCCTGTCAAAGCTGAAGGATCCGTCCGGGCCGGAGACGTTGGAGAAGAGGTGCGAGCCGGCCGCAAGATAGACGGGGAGACCTGCCGCAGGGCTCACGCCGTCCGGCAGGAACACCCTGCCCTGGACGGTGCCGGTCTCCAGTACCACCGGACTGTCGGGGGCAAACAGGATCACCTGCCGCTCGTCCGTGTCCCCGGCCTCTTCGAGCAGCCCGCTGATCACGCCGAAGCCGCCTTCATCATCCTCTGCCATGAGCGTATAGTTGCCCACGGTGAAATCCTCGAACCGGTACCTTCCCAGCTCATCGGTCCTGGTTTCCAGCGCCTTGCCACCTTCGGTGAGGCAATAGGCCTTGACCATGGCGCCGTCAACAGGGGTCGCTCCATCTTCCGACACCACCAGCCCCGTGAGGGTACCGGTCCCCAGGAACACGATGTCGAGCTTCAGGTGCTCTCCTGCCTGTCGTACGTAGGTTATCAACCGGCGATGGTCGCCTGTCTCTTCATGGAAGAAGTCGAGAATAAAAGGCCGGGCCCCGGAGGTGAGGACGTTTCGCATGACAAAATCAAACGCGTACTCGCCGAAGGTATCGGTTTTGGTCTGGGAGATGGTCTCCTCCACCTCCTTGATTGTTTCTTCTCCTGTCCATACATCGCGTTGGACCACCTCCTTGTACTGGATCAACGTGACCTGCACGCCTTCCACGGGTGTGCCGTCTCCCGCGCTCACCCGCCCGCTCACCACGGCGCCGTCGTCCAGCATGCCCACCAGGTCAACCGTCGGGCTTGCCGGCTCCAGGACCATTCCCTTGGTGTCTGTAATCCCCGATACCGTGATCCGGCGCTCCACCAGACTGCCCACCGGCTTTCGCAAAAAGAGGTTCACCCTGCGGCCGCTCGGCTGAAGGACCGCGGTCTCCACCTCGTTTCCTTCCACCTGGTAGTTGGCAGGGTCGTTGGCGCTTTCCTCGTCAACGGCCTTGTCAAAAAGGCCACAAAGCACCCGGCCGTGTTTGTCGAGATCCGCGTTCTGGACAACACTCACGAGATGGGGTCCCTCTTCAACAAAGATCTCGTCCGTTGCCGGAGAAGCCGTGAAATCGACAGTGCCGTCCCCATCCGTGTCCAGCTCCAGATCAAAGACGTTGACGCCTGTCATGGAGAGGGTAAATGTTCCCCCGGACCCGTTGGTCACAGGGAGATCCCTGTAGGTAAGAAACCGGACCTCTCCATCGCCTGCGGGCAACGCAATAGACAGGTCAAAGGTTCCAGTTCCGGTTCCCGTCAATCGAACCGTGTAAGTAGAAGAGGCAATACTCGCCACAAGGCCGAGCTGGCTGGCCCTGTGGGCATCCTGCGCGAGCATGAACATATCACCGCTGGGGATTTTTCGGGCCATCTCCTGACCCATTGACGTGCGGCCAATGTGGTTGCCGCTGATATCGGAGATGTTCAGCAGCAACGCGGCAGGGCTCGAACCGTCGGCCATCATCACGGAGAAGTGGTCGCCACGGGAAACCGCCCGCCTGGCAAGGTCTTTGTGGAAGTCCAGGTAGTCGGCCCCTTCCAGGCTGTCGTTCAGGCTGTCGGCCAATGCCTCGGTGAACTTCAGCCCGGAGGAGGAATGGCGGCGAATGTGGTCGAAGCCCATTTCCGGTTCGGGGTCCATGAGAAAATCAAGGGCAAGATCTTGCAGCACGCCAGTTAAATGCTCGAAGAGCCGGATCCTGAGTCCCGCTTCAGCCAGCTCCAGTGCCTTGTCCCTGATGGTGGAGAACTCGATGGGGGTGAGGCTCGGGGGTAGCGATCCGTTTGGTGCAACCGCAATGCAGTATGCCAGACCCAGGAGGTTATTGGCCTGCAAGACCAGCTCCTCGGGCAGGTACTGAACCGAATCGGGCAGGACGATGACGTCGGGATTGAGGGGGACGCCAAGTTCCCCTACGCCAGCCCGCAAGGTGAACTGGCCTGTTAGGCCGGGATCTCCCAGAAAGGCGGTGGCAAACACCCGCCCTGTTTTTTGAGAAAGCATCCTGAAATGGGCCACCTGGGAATCGCCCGGATCGATGGTGTCGAACGCCACCCGGCTGTCGCTCAGGAGAGTAGCACCACTTAAGCCACGCGGATCGAGATTGATGCTCACCAGGTTGGCCAGGGCATTGGAAATGTTTGCAATGGTGACGTAGAGATCATAGGGGACCCCGCTTCTAACCACCCCGGGATGAGAAAACGTGAGGGCAAAGGTAGGGTTGCGCACCAGCACGACGCCTTTGGCCCGGCCCACGATTTCCACCGGACCTGAGGGAAGGCCTTCCAGGGTGGCCTTGATGACAAACTCCACCTGGTGGCTCCCTTCCTTGAGGCCTTCCACCAGGAACTCTGCCTGGCCCGAGGCCTGGGGCTCGAGGAGGTTCTCGTCATCGGATGTGCCCGGCGTTCCGTCAAAGCCCGGGGCCATGACCGGTAAGACACTTTGGATGCCGCCTTTCTGGGTCTCTGCCACCCGCAGGGGATCGTCCCCCGGCTCTTCATGGGTGCCCGCAACACGGTCATCGCCCGTGGGGAGGAAAATCTCCGCGTTGATGTCCCTTAACACAAGGGGCGTGTTCAGGGGGGCGCCACTAGTCACATTAAGGATGACGCTGAAGAACTGGTGCAGGAAGGCCACGTTTCCGGGGATGACCACCAGGCCGTAGATGGGGGGGATTTGCAGTTTTATGTCTGCTGCCTCTTCCTGTGCCAGCTCGAAATTAAACGTATACGTTGAGAGTCCTCCCCCCGGTCCTGATGGAAGTCCGCCGCCGCCACCAAAACCTCCCGCCAGGTCCAGTTCGGGGATTTCTACCTCTTCAGCTTTTGGCTTGATGACAGGAATTTTGATCTCGATGGATTTTCCCGCCTTCAAGGCAAACACTGCCGTGAACTCGTAGGCCTCGAAGCTGTCCGGGCTGATAACGATTCCTTTCTCCCGGATTTCCTCAAGGGTCAGCGGCCTGGAGGTTACCTTGCTTATCAGGATCTCATCGATCACCTCGATGGGCACGGTGCTGGGCTCCGCGGCAAATAGTGTATCGCCGTTGCGCGTCAGGCGGATGTTTTCCAGCAGGTATTTGCCTGCCATTGGGATGGCCGGGATGGGAAGGTCGCCGTTGGGTAGGCAGTTCAGTTTAAGAGGCGTGGAGTAGGCCGGTCCGCGCAGCTCTGCCTCTACAATGGTATTGGCCAGATACTGGGCGACGAAGGAGGCGTTGTCGATCTCGTCGGTGGGGAGTGCGATCTCTGTGTTGAGGATGGTTGGGATGTTTCGAGGCAGGGCAAGGGTTTCCTGTTTAACGGTGAGCTTTGGACCGACAATGAGGAGGTGGAGGTGGAGAATGGGTTCTGTTTCCTGCGCCCGGGCGGAGGTGACCATGACGCCCGCCAGAGTAAAAAAGGCAATAATGGCTGCGATAAGTGGAACCTGTTTTTTTCTATGTCGCCCCATGATTATACCCTGAAATTTCGGTTATGATTCACCGCAGAGACGCAGAGTTCGCAGAGGGGAGTTTGTTTTTTTACTTTCCATTGAGAGGATGGAAAGTAAAAAGATCCAGCCCTCCGGGCATGTTTCGTCGTGACGGCAACAACATTTCTCGCCATCATGTGTCTCATGGCTTGCGCACCGAAAGCATTAGGTTTTATTCCTTTCTGGCCTCTCAGCAGAAAGGAAAAAGAAAAAACTCTGCGCACTCTGCGTCTCTGCGGTGAATAATCATTTCTTTAATTCATTCACAATTCGAACAATGCCGTCCCGCATGACAGGCACATTAAAATTGAGCAGCAGGCCCAAACTCAGCCTTGATAACTTCAAGTAGGTCAAAAGCTGCGCTCTATGAATAGGTTCAATTTTCTCGCATGATTTCAATTCAATAATGATAGCCTCTTTTACGAATATATCCAGCCTGTAACCGCAATCCAGTTTCTTACCTTTATAAACGACAGGTAAGTTCTTCTGTCTGTCAAAGGTTAAACCGCGTAGTTTCAGTTCATGACAGAGGCATTCTTCATAAGCTGATTCCAATAGCCCTGGGCCAAGGGCTTTGTGTACCTCAATTGCTGCACCAATGATTTTACTGCTTAATTCGTTTATATCCATTATGATTCACCTCAGAGTCGCAAATATCGCAAAGGGTTGTTTGCGGATGCACCCTAAAATTTTTCCCCAGGGATGTTGTTTTTCATTTCTGTCCTCTCAGCAGAAAGGAAATATGATTATATAAACTCTGCGTCCTTTGCGTCTCTGCGGTGAACACAAAAATTTGACAAAAAGGCATTCCAATGGTACATTTTCTTAAAATTCTAAACCGATATATGAAAAAACAATCCATAATTCATATCCAAAGGAGATAACCATCATGGAAGTCGAAAACATTAAGGAAGAAACAAATCGCATTTTAGATACCTTACCTGATAAAGCAACATGGGACGATCTGATGCATAGCATATATGTCCGACAGGCAATTGAAGCGGGAATAAAAGACAGCGATGCCGGCCGCACCGTCGATGTCTCGGAAGTCCGCAAACGGTTTGGATTGTCAGAATGAAAGTTCATTGGACCCAAAATGCTATACGCCATCTCGTAAATATTCATGAATACATTGCCTTAAATTCAGCTACTTATGCAGTAAGAATGGTGGATAAAATAACGTCCCGTTCACAGCAAATCGCTGATTATCCGCTATCAGGAAGAAAGGTTCCGGAATATGATGCCGAAGATATTCGGGAGTTAATTGAGAAACCGTACCGCATCATTTATCGTATTAAATCGGATCAAATTGATGTATTGGCAGTCATTCATGGTTCGCGCCGGCTACCGAATGATTTTTAGAGTATCTTTCCCCTTTTTTCAAAGAACAAATAACAGATCTAAAGTGGGCGGATTTGGCCATTTTCAAAATGCCGATCTCACCGTAAAAGATTTTAATGAGCTATGAATCTTATTCTTCTCTGTGCCTCTGCGGTCTCTGTGAGAGATTTAACTTTCCGATTTCCCGGATCTTCTCCTTTGTTTCAATTTGTCAAGAATGAAGACCTGATCCCTACTTTTTTCGTTTAACCATTTAAAGTCGCCCCCTTTTCAGCCTCAACTCTTCATTCCAGTCTTTTGTCCTATGTCAAGTGTTAACCCCAACTCTTTTCCCTCTTATTTAGGGACGTTACGAGTTTTCTATATCAATAGTTTGTTAGGTTTTGTTTCACTCAACTCTAACCTACATATAAATTAACCCAGATTACGCTGCTGCTTTAGGTCTACCGTAAATTAC
>CACVKW010000214.1 GCA_902749685.1 Olavius sp. associated proteobacterium Delta 1
CGGCCACTGAAGTGACTCCTGGTGAGGTCCATGAATCTCACCGCCTGGAATCGTTAGTCGACACCCATGAAAAAAACACCGAGACCACAGTTGAAACTGTGGTAGCCGACAGCAAATACGGGAGTATCGAAAATTATCTGGCCTGCCGAGATCGAGATATAAAGGCGCATTTTTCATCACTGGAGCAAACTCAAAAAGGTACCGGCACGAAAAAAGGAATCTTTGCCAAAGAAGCTTTTACCTAATAATGTTGAAACTGATACCTTTACCTGCCCTGCCGGCCAAACCCTGAAAAGACGCAAGTTTTTTAAAAAGCGTCAACCCTATGAATATATTGCTGCTGCGGGC
>CACVKW010000215.1 GCA_902749685.1 Olavius sp. associated proteobacterium Delta 1
AAACTCTATTCACCTCCGCTACCGCTACCGCTCAGGCGGCCTTGTACAATGGCCGCTATCACTGATGCCAATGAAGACCGTTGGATTCTTCTACGATTTGCTAACCCTCTCGGCCGGATTAATCACGATCTATCGCTTTGAAAAGGACTAAACTGTTACAATTGTGCGCCATGTCAAGATCAAAGGAGACGCAAATCCTTTTGATCCAGAGCACAGATCGTACTTTAGGAAACGAAGGTATTTAGAAATCATTGTTTCCAAAGGTGCATGGCATAGGGCCAATCACCCGGTTGATATCAGGTTGTTGGTAAATGGTACGAAACAGCCGGGTCGTCCCACAAGGACAGACCTTAACGAATGCTTGAGCCGTATGACGGGAAACTGTGACGTCCGGTTCTGTGGGGGCTTGGGGCCGGCAACGGCCCCCGGCTACCCGATTTTTGAATTGACATGATCCATGGAATGTATTACTATTACCGGTAATACATATTACTGGAGGATAAATTATGAGAGTAACCACAAAAGGTCAGGTCACCATTCCCCAGCACATTCGCGAAAAACTGGGAATCACCCCAACAACAGAGGTTGATTTTGTCGAGGAAGAAGACCGTGTTTTTTTAGTGAAACAAAAAGGGAGAAAAGCGGCCACCCGAAAATTTGCAAAACTGCGTGGTGCTGCAACTGTTAAAATGACGACAGATGAAATAATGGCCTTGACGAGGTCAGATAGATGAAGGGTCTTCTTGTTGACTCAAATGTCATTTTGGACATTTTCCTTGATGATCCTAATTGGGCTGATTGGTCTGAATCTGCACTGGCAAATTATAGCGATCACACAACACTTTATATTAACACGATAATTTATACAGAAGTATCGGTAGGTTTTAAGAAAATTGAAGAATTGGAATCGGCTCTTCATAAGGGCGGATTTCAGATGTTAGAAATTCCCAAAGAAGCCCTGTTTCTGGCTGGAAAAGCTTATTTTAAATACAAAAGGGGGAAAGGGATCAAGAAATCCCCCTTGCCCGATTTCTATATTGGCGCTCAGGCTGCTGTACTTGACTTGGATTTAATCACACGGGATGAGGGCAGATATAGAACATATTTCCCTACAGTTAGAATGATCTGTCCGGAGTGATTATATAGGTGCATCATCGAACATCTTTCTGCACCTGACCGGTGTTCCGCTGCGCTTCACACCGGCAGGTGAGAAATGCGTTAGGCGATCAAAAAGTACAGGAAGAGGACCGTAAATGCCCGATCCAAAGGAAGTGTTGGCAGAAAATTTGGCCGAAACATTGCGCCATCTGCAGCGTTACATCGTCACCGGTTTCGCGGCATCAGTCTTTTTTCTGCTACTTTCAGTCGGGACGCTCGTTAACGTGAGAGCCTCCGTAGGGCCCACGGAAATCCTTGTTGACAAACCTACGGCAATGGCGCTCGCACTCGCTGCCTATTGGGTTGTAGGCATGTTAGCGAATTTCTTCGTTTCTAGAGTCAATACAATCATCACATTGCTAAGAGACGATGAGTTAGTGATGGCAGCAGTTATGTTTCCCTCTATCCTCACCACACGGCCACATGGTGCTCGGATTGGCCTCACAGCTCTGCCGCTGCTATTTGTGGTCATAGGATTGGCGGTAATTTTTGGTGAAAAGTTGATTGGCTTTGGTTCGCTGTTTGGTGTTGTTGTGTTAGTTGTTCCGTACCTCCATCTTGTGTATGACCTCCGCATTGCTATAGGGGAAAGCGTGAGAAAAGAGCGTGCAGTTAAACTAGTTAGGAAGCAAGTTGAGGAAGGTGGTCAAGCCGTATCAGAGCTATTGAGTGTCTCAGTAGTTAAAACGTCAGAAGGATTATCTATTGTGCTTATCAAGACTAATACCGGAGAAGAATATTATGCAGTGTCGGATATTGGTAGCAACCTTAAAGAGCTTAGTGACAATGAAGTAGCTCAATTGCACCTAACGAAAAAATCCAGCAGACGCAAAAAGACGCGCTCCTCATCCTGAGCATTAGCCGGCTCGATGGCCTTTAGCCACGACCCTATGTGGTGGAACATAGAGAATAAGCTCTCAACACCACCACAAGATACGAAAAGAGATATTCTATGAACTTCAAAAATCTTATGGTGATCAGTACTGTCCTGGCACTGGGCTTTGGGGTTGGATTTCTTTTGCTGCCTGGACCGCTGGCATCTTTATACGGTTTTACCCTCAACCCTTCAGGGGTATTCATCGCGCGCCTGCTTGGAGTCGAACTTGCAGGATATGGCTTATTGGCATGGTTTATTAGAAATATTGTAGATACCCAAATTCAGCGTCCCATTCTGTTGGCCTTCTTCATCACTGATGGTATAGGGTTTATCGTAAAAACCATGCACGTTCGATATTCATCTGGGCCGCTGCTCACTGGCGGTTAGGTTTCTGATCGACTATATCTAAACACTCTTGTCCAAAAACGAGTTTAGAATGAGTCATATAATGAGTTGTAAAACGAGTCATTGAAAAAAATCCTCCTTGTATGTAGGGTGGTTGTTAATT
>CACVKW010000216.1 GCA_902749685.1 Olavius sp. associated proteobacterium Delta 1
AGGAAAGAGATGAAATTTACGGTTGTTTTGACATTTGTTTGTGCGCTCCTTTTTTTGAGCACCGGAATCGCAAAGTCCCAAGACGTATCGGACCTTAAAAGACAGCTCAATCAACTCCAGCAAAAAATAGAGGCAATGGAGAAAAAACAGGCAGAGCAGGCCAAGGAAGCCGCGAAGGTTTCCGAATCCGTCGAAGAAATCAAACAGCAGCCATCAGCCTATGAAGTCATATCAGAAGAGTTAGGCAAGCAAACCGTCGTGGGTGGCCACTTCAAATTTTTTCTGGCGGATCAAAGCCGGGGCGACGTCACGACTGCCACGCTTGATGATGACAGTCAACACAACTCCTTTGCAGCCGGCGTCAATGACGTGTGGCTTTTTTTCAACAAACAGCTGACTGACTGGATGCAGATTACGGTGGCGCCCCAATTGCATGTTGAGGCGTCGGCAACGCCGGTCCTGGGGTCCAACATCACCCGCTCGGGCAGCGCGGATGTGGATGTTGAAATCGACTGGGGCTATTTAGGACTGCGCTTACCGTGGGAGTTTGAACTGAAAGCCGGTGCCATTTACCCGTATTTCAGCGATGAATATGCCTCCAGAATCTGGTGGGACGAACAATACCACGCCAACAATGGGCTGATCACACTGGAAGGTTGGAAATCGACCGGCGTGGAGCTTTACCGCAACTTTGATTTCGATAGCTTTTCCCTGCCCGTCTATCTCTATTACCTCAATGGCGAGGACCGTGGTGTCTTTCAGGATAAGCGCTATACGGACAACAACTCAGCCAAGAACGGGCTGCTTCATGTTGCCCCGGAGTTTTTCGCCTTCGGATCTCGCGTGAGGCTTTTAGGGTCCTTCGGCTATGGAAGATGGGACGACGATGGCGACAATGACTCGATTCAATGGGCGTCCGGCGGCGACTGGACTTACCAAAGTTTAAGTCTCAAGGGTGAGTACATGCACAGGCGGCGGCAGGACCTGCCGCTAATTGGCGGCGGCACAGATGATGACGAAGATAAGGGCTGGTATGTCAGAGGGATGTACACCTTCAACCCGCAGTTGCGGTTTCTGCTCAAGTACAGCGATGTGGACCTTTGGGCTCCGGTAACAGGCGATCTGGCCACCGACAACTACAAAGTCATCAGTGGTGTATTAAATTGGTTTATTACGGACAGCTCGATTTTGATGGGACAAGTAAATTACACGGATGCGGATCGGGATGAGGGCCCGGATGAACTTAAATATTGGCGTTACACGTTGGGTTGGCGAACCACATTCTAATGGTGTGTGACCGCCAGAGCACAGCCATTAAAGACAAGGTGGATTTAAATCCAAGGTAAGCATCAATTTTATGATCCAGCTATGGGTAAAGAGTGGAATCTGTATTCAGGGTGAAGGAGTCTGAGTGAAAAAGTCGCGTCTGCGCAAAAAGTTGATGCTGGCGTTCATACTGGTAGCTGTTGTTTTTTTAGTGTCATTGGGGATCAGATTATACAATCAATACCGCTTCCATCTGGAAAA
>CACVKW010000217.1 GCA_902749685.1 Olavius sp. associated proteobacterium Delta 1
ACATGACCAATGGTGGTTGTTTGAAGGTACCTAACTGATATTTTTACAAATATTGCTTGAATGAAAATTAAAATATTTTAAACATACGAAATGTAAGAAAGAATACCTTAAATATTCAATCTTCAATCGAAAATATTCAATTGTTAGAAGCCCTTAAAAGGGTTGGGACCCATTTCTTCAACCTGCTCGACAAAATCATTGATGATTTTTGGCAGCTTATCATATTCGTCGATGGCCACTTCAAACTGGGCCACCCGCTCTTCTTCCAGTGCCAGACTCGACAGGGCTTCGCCGATTTTCTTCATCCGGATATCCGCCAGCTCACTGCCCTTAATAAAATGACACTGGTAGTCATCACCGTATTTGCATCCGAGCAGAAACACGCCGTCCATTCCCTGGGCCAGGGCGTCCTTGATCCAGATCACGTTGACGGACCCCAGACACCGGACCGGTATGAAACGGACATCCGCCGAATATTCAAGCCGGTTTAAGGCGGCAATATCCAGCGCCGGATACGCATCGTTTTCACAGACCAGTCCCAGGATGCGCAGCGGCGGCTCATCATAATCATCTTCAGAGGGCACGCCGATGGCTTTGACCATGGATCCGACGCTGTCGATGCTGTAATCGGAAAAGTTAATGATGCGCTCGGGACAACAACCCATGCAGGTACCGCAGCGGCGGCAGCGGGTCGGGTTGGGTTTGGGCGTGCCTTTCTCATCGTCGTCAATGGCGCCGAAAGGACATTCCTGCGTACAACGCTTGCACTGGGTACAGCGCTGGAAGAAAAAGTCCGGAAAGGACATATCTCCGGCTCGCGGATGAACGGAAACCCCTCGATTGACCGATTCCAGGCATTGAATGGCCTTTAAGGCCGCGCCGGTGGCGTCCTCGGTGGATTCTTCAACGCTCATGCTGCGTCGGATTCCGCCGGCGGCATAGATGCCGGTGCGCTGGGTTTCATAGGGAAAGCAGATGTAGTTGGAGTCGGCATAGTCATCGAAGAGTTCGTTATCGCGAAATCCGGGTCCCTGGCGATAGGCCAGGTTGACGACCGGGTCATCTTTGGTCACCGGAACCATGCCGGTGGCCAGCACCACCAGATCGGCTTTTACCTGGACTTTCTCACCCAGCAGGGTATTGTCGGCTTCCACAATCAGACCGCCGCCGTTTTGCGAAACGCCGGTCACCTCGCCCTTGGTCAGAAAAATACCCTGATCCAGCTGGATATTTTTATAAAAATTTTCCGTCAGACCAACGGTGCGCATGTGCTGATAAAACACATAGGCTTTGGCATCGGTATAATCTTCTCGGAGATATTTGGCCTGTTTGAGCGCCACCATGCTGGTGACGGCACCGGCATAGGCAAAGTCTTTATCATCTCCCTGCCCGGGGCTCTGGATGAAAACCACGGATTTGGCTTCTTTGCCGTCTGAAGGCCGGGTAATTTTACCGCCTGCGGCAATCTCCTCAAACTGCTGGTTGGTGATGACATCGGCAATCTCGCCGAAGCCAAGATGGGCAAATTCCCCTTCCTCGGGTTCGTAGGGCCGCCAACCGGCCGCCAGGATCACCGCACCAAATTTTTCGCCAGCCGGATCAAAGGTTAAGATGTCCTGTTTGCCTTCGTTGTACTCCATAAATTTTTCATGCATTTGCTCGGCATTCAGCTCGTTGCCCTTTTCATCGAGGGTCATTTCTTCCGGCAGCGGATAGGGCACGTCGAATTCTATTTTTTCACCGGGTTTTTTAAACGTAACCGTAAAATCTCCCGGTTCGCCGGCAATCCGCGCCACAACCGTGTCGGTTTTGACCGTAACATTGGCATAGCCTTTGAGCTCGTTGATTTTATCTTCGATGGTCGGTGGTATCAGCCCTTCATAGGGATAGACACCGGGCAGTTGTTTGCGCCAGTTTTTGGCCTTGCCCCCCAGGGCGGATTCTTTTTCAATGACGGTTACATCGTAGCCGGTCTTGGCGGCTTCGATGGCTGCGGTCATGCCGCTGATGCCGCCGCCGATGACCAGAATATTTTTGTGAAGCGTATCCAGTAGATAGGCTTCGGGCAAATCGACTTTTTGCACCCGGGCCATGCCCATCTTCAGATAATCTTCAGCCAGCAGCTGAACGTGGTCGACAAAATCATCATCATCTTTTTGCGCTTCGGTGGGAGCCGGATATCTCGACCTGGGATGGGTCCAGACAACCTGCTCCCTGATGTTGACCCGGTCCACAATGCAGCCGTCAAACCGGAAGACATCATAGAGCACCCGGCGTGAGCAGGCCACAATCACCAGCGTGTTGACCCCCTCGGCAATCTCAGATTTCAGGAGTTCAACGCCTTCCTTACCGCAAAGTACCGGGCAGGTTTTGACCGGCAGCCCCTCCTCCTTGGGCACATCGCAGAGCTTTTCGATATCCACTGCCTCTCCGATCCCACATCCTTCGCAGATATATACACCATATTTTTTATCCATGGAAAACCTCCTACCTGTTCACCAGAGTTTGGATGGCCTTTAAAGCCATACCGGTTGCATTTTGATTGGACGAAACCACGTCGGCCGGTTTATTGGCACATCCGGCCCCAAACATTCCGCCGGCTTCATAATCATTGAGGATAAACCCGTCCTCGTTGTATTGCAGATCAGCCGGTAGTTTGTCCGTCGCGGTTGTGGGCTGCATACCGGTAGCCAGAACCGCCATCTCGACTTCCTGGTGGATCTTTTCGCCGGTCACGGCATTTTCGGCAACCACGGTGATATTTTTGCTGGTTGGATCTTCGCTGACTTCGGCGACCTTGCCCTTGATCAGAAAGACGTTCTCATCTTCTTTGATTTTTTCGTAAAATCTTTCATAGCGATAGCCCGGGGTTCTGAGATCAATGTAAAACACGTAAATTTTGGCCTCGGGATACCGTTCACGAACATAGGTGACCTGCTTTAAAGATGCCATGCAGCAAATGTAGGAGCAGTAAGGCAGATGGTTCTCGTCGCGGGAGCCGGCACACTGGACAAATGCAATGCTGGCAGGCTCCTTGTCATCCGATGGGCGCACAATGCTGCCTGTGGTCGGGCCGTTGGGGGCTGCCAACCGCTCCATCATCATGTTGGTGATGATGTTCGGATACTGTCCGAATCCGAGATTGTCCATTTTGGTGGCGTCATAGGGTTGCCATCCGGTGGCCCAGACAATCGATCCCACGTTCAGGTTCAGGGTTTTGGCCTCCATTGCCAGATCGACCGCATCATATTGGCAGGCTTCTTTGGCCCGCTGGGCGTCATCGCTGCCGATAATTTCCGGCGAAATCACGTAACGCGACGGAAACGCCATTTCAAACGGCAGATACGCGCCTTTAATCTTCCGCATGCCAAAATCATAATCGCTGTCAACCTCGCCCTGGCAGGCTGCGGCACAGTCTCCGCAACAGGTGCAGTTTTCGTTGACATACCTGGGATTGACCTTGATCGCAACATCATAGCTGCCGGGGCTTCCATCGACTTTTTCAACTTCGGCCAGGGTTAAGACTTTTATTCTTGGATTGTCCTTGATGCGCCTGAAATTAATCTCAAGCCCGCAGGTTGGAGGGCATAGCTTGGGAAAATATTGATTGAGTTGCGCTACCCGTCCGCCCAGATAAGGATTTTTTTCCACCAAGAAAACTTCGTACCCCACCTCGGCGGCTTCCAGGGCCGTGGTCAGGCCGCTGATACCGCCACCAACGACTAAGATGCTACCACTAGCAGGGGTTGCTTTTTCTTCTGTCATGCTATCCCTCCGTGCTGTTTAAATTTTCAATCGTTTTGGGTTTCAGGTGTCAGAATCCACTAATTGAGGGATTCAGGAATTCAGGAATTGAGGGGTTGGGAAATTGAGGGATTCAGGGATTCAAGAATTAGATCGACAGAATACCTTCAATTCCTAAATTCGCAATTCCTAAATTAGTATCCTTCAATTCCTAAATTCCTGAATTCGCAATTCCTAAATTTTGCTGCTGACACCTGAAACCTGAAACCTACTGATGTTAATAAAAACCTCCAGGTATCCACAGACACCTGGAGGCATTATGTCATCGACGATCTATTGCTGCCGACATTCGGTTAGTCCTTGATGATCTTCACGTAGTCTTTCTTGAAGACATCCCATGTCTGCTCTTTCGGATCATACTTGGAATTGACAAAGCAGAACCAGTTCTCATCATCCTGACCCGGGTAATCGGCCTGATAGTAGAAGCCGGGATAGCGGGTCTCTTTGCGGTACTGGATGTGACGCAGGTGCGATTCAAGCGTCCAGATCCGGTGCTGGATCTCCCAGGCTCTCATCAATTCGTGCAGATCTCCGGCGGCCAGTTTCTCGTTATCTTCCCGCATGGTTGCGAGCAGATCCATGACGATCTCCAGGTTCTTGGTGGTGGTCTGGTAGAAGGTGGCCGTGCCGGCACCGTACTCATGGCCGGCCTTCATCATGCGGTACATCATCCCGTTGGGTTTGATGTAGTTGGGGTTGACGTCGTCGGCCGTGGTGTATTCGCAATGATCCATGTAAGTCCGGACCGGTTTGTAAACGTGATCGACCAGTTCTTGGTTGCCCTGGGCGATGGCCGGCTGGAAGTCGGCGTGATCTTTGGCGTAACGCACCATTTGTTTGACGGTCATTCTTCCTTCGGCGTGCGAACCGGAAGAGAACTTATGGCCTGAGCAGCCGACCCCGTCACCGGCGGTAAACAGACCGTTGACCGTTGTCATGCGGTTGTAAACCTTGCCGTTGTCAGCCTTGATCTTGTAAGCGTCCGGCACCCAGTCCTCATCCGGACCGGAGGTCCACAGGCCGCAGCAGCCGGAGTGTGACCCGAGCAGATACGGTTCGGTCGGCATAACTTCGGAATTCTTCTTTTCGGGCTCGGTATCGGTGGCGCACCACAGATTGGCCTGGCCGCAGGTCATATCCAGGAAGTCTTCCCAGGCTTCGGACTCAAGGTGTTTGAGTTCTTTTTTGTCCATGGTTTTGCCCAGTTCTGCCAGGGCGCTGACCGTATCCATCATGATCGGTCCGCGGCCTTCCTTCATCTCGAAAAGCATCAGGTGATTTCGCAGACAGGTCGGGGTGATGGCGGCGGTTCCGTAAGGCGCATATTTTTCCAGCTCGGCTTTGGCGGCATCACTGCCGGCAAATGCTTCGCCCAGACCGTTGAGGGTCTTGGCTTTAAACAGCAGAAACCAGGCGCCCACCGGGCCGTAACCGTCTTTAAAACGGGCCGGGGTGAACCGGTTTTCCATCATGGACAGTTCGGCGCCGACTCGCATCGCCAGGGTATAGGTGGAGCCGGAATTCCAGACCGGATACCAGGCGCGTCCTTTGCCTTCACCCACGCTTCGCGGTTGGTAGATGTTGACTGCACCGCCGCAGGCCACCATCATGCTCTTGCATTTGATGATGAAAACTTTGTTCTCGCGCACGGAAAAACCGACCGCACCGGCAATTTGATTATCATTGTTGGCGTCCAGCAGCAGCTCAACGATGAAAACTCTTTCCAGCACATTTTCTTCACCGATCGCCAGCTTGGCGGCCTCGGCCACAATTCGCTTGTAGGATTCGCCGTTGATCATGATCTGCCATTTTCCGGTACGCACCGGGGTGGCGCCTGATTTCAGCGTTCCCATTTTCTGGCCTTTTTTGCCGTCCAGGGTTTTGCCTTCCTCGGATTTTTTCCAGATCGGCAGTCCCCATTCCTCAAACAGATGGACGGAATCGTCCACGTGCAGGCCCAGATCGAAAATCAAGTCTTCACGGACAATACCCATCAGGTCGTTGCGCACCATGCGCACGTAATCTTCAGGAGCATTATCGCCGATATACGTGTTAATGGCCGAAAGACCCTGCGCTACCGCGCCGCTTCTTTCCAGGGCAGCTTTGTCCACCAGCAGAACACTTTGGTCGTCGCCCATCCATTTTTTGACCTCAAACGCCGCGCCGCAGGCAGCCATGCCGCCGCCAACGATGAGAATATCAACTTCTCTCTCTTCAACTTCCGGATCCCTAACAGCCTTAAGTTCACCCAAAGGTTTATTTGGTAATGCCATATTGCGTCCTCCTTAAATCACTAAATTTAAAGTAAATATTAAGTATTCTTCGTCTTTGCATCTGCGCTTAGGCCAGTTGGTCTGCTGCAGGTCCGCTCAGCGTCTTGCCGTCTGCCTCTTCAGTCGACAGAAGCCCACCTTCAAGGTCATTGCCCTTGAGGTCCAGATAAGCATTGGCCTGTCCTTCGGGAGTGGTCCGGATGGGAAACTTAAATCGTTTGATGAGTCCGTTTCTAAACTTGCAGGTCCACATGACATCTTCGGTACCCAGCATCGGCATGACGGAACTTCCCAACGGCACGAAGTCGGAATATCCTCTGACCTCGATCGCCTGAGTCGGGCAAATCTTAACACATGAGAAGCATTCCCAGCACTGATCCGGCTCCTGGTTGTAAGCCTTCATTTCGTTGGGTTCCAGAACCATCAGGTCGTTGGGACAAATATACATACAAGCAGTCTTGTCCCCGCCTTTACAGCCGTCGCATTTTTCAGTTATTACAAAACTTGGCATTTATTATACCTCCTAAATTTTGTTTAATGACAATTTGTTTTTTAAACTTTAGTTATTCTTCCTGGTTTAATCCTAAGTTGATTTACACCTCCCTTCATTCCTTTGACCCAAAGTGGAACGCTTTGGCTCAACCTATTTTTTTATTTCATGGGTATTTTATTTTTCAACAACCGGACCCCATCCGGTTAAATTATTGGCAAGTGCAAGCAATCAAGTATGAAATCGGGAAAGACGAAATTCCCTATAATTTCAATAGGATGCATCACCTATAAGGGGAAGAGAATATCACTCAACATTAGCCTTGTCAAGTACTTTTAGCCAAACAAAATGACAAAATCGCTGATTTTAATTGCAATCGAATTTCCTTACAATATCTGGTTAATAGCCCCAAATCCGGCACCACATGGTGTGTTTAACTTGTGATCAGGTCCAAAAACTGAAGGTTTCAGTCATTTTAACAGAACCGCACCTGTTATGCAATGTTCCAGATCCTGTAAAAACCCTGGTGGATGGATCGATCGTTGCGGTCACGGATTCCCATTCGCGGTTCCGATAAAGCGACAGTCGCTGGTAACGTATCCTGTCCAGGTACCAGAGTATTTATATCCATCGCAAGAAGTCTCTGACCATGAACCCATCCGATTTCCAGCGGTGTCCCAGCCTAAAAGTTCGGTACCTGGATACAGTAAAGCCATTTGACGAATTAGCTAATATCATTTGGCTATTAAATGCAGACCATGTTATAAAAGACTGTCATTGGTTAATAACTCCGCCCTCAAAGGAATAAAAGAGATAAAATATGCGCAGCATAAAGTAATTAAGCCGCCGGCGCGTAAGCTTACCAAGCTTCTTTAATTTTAAAAACAATTTAGGCCCTGAATATGCTATTTTCCAAGGCGGATTAATTAGGAGGCTAAACCGTGGAGCCTGATGTATCGCCGATATCACTGCAGGAAACATTTTGCTTTTCGTGCCATCCGGCGGTGCCCTGTTTTAACGAGTGCTGCCGGGATTTAAACCAGTTTTTAACACCCTATGATATATTGCGTTTGAAAAACCATCTGGGGCTGTCCTCCGGACAATTCCTCGAGCAATACACCTCCCAGCATGTCGGCCCTGATTCCGGATTACCGATCATTACGCTGAAACCACTCGACCGGAAGGACCTTATCTGCCCTTTTGTGACCCCAAAAGGATGCAGTGTCTATGATAACCGTCCATCATCATGCCGCACCTATCCTCTGATGCGAGGTGTTTCGCGTTCCAGGGAGTCCGGCTTGATGGTCGAGCAGTTTATGGTGCTGAAAGAACCCCATTGCAGCGGCTTTGATAAAGGTAAAGCCCGGACGGTGCAGCAATGGATCGATGAACAGGCAATCGCCGTCTACAACGAATTCAATGACAGACTGCTGCAGATTATCAGCTTTAAAAATACACAGAAACCAGGGACGCTGGACATTAAATCCCGCCACATGTTTTTTGCCGCGCTTTACGACCTGGACAATTTCAGATCTCAAATAATCAAAAACGCGATAGTAGCCGACTTGCCGATCGATTCTTCACTGGTGGATAAAGCCCTTGAAGATGATCTGGCGCTGTTGGAAGTGGGCATGAGTTGGATTAAGCATGCGTTGTTTGGGATCCGATAGACATTAATCTTGTCGATGATTTAAAAAGCGAATATCGAATGTCGAAGGAATGAATTCTATCCATTTTAAAATTATGACTGAGCGGAGCGAAACCATCCTTCGAAATTCTGCTGACTTTAGATCACGTCTTTAGCGTGATTCGATATTCGATATTCTGCGGCTCGCTGTTTCGCACCAGGAAAGTAAACTCAATGAATCTAAACAATGCATTAGGCTAGGTAATCATGGATCTTCACGGAAAAGTCGCCCTGGTCCTGGGTGCTATCAAGGGTATCGGCAAGGGCATCGGTCTAGCCCTGGCAATGCGGGGCGTGAAGGTGGCGCTGAATTATTTCGATTGGGAAGAAGCGTTGGACGGGCTGAAGAAGGAATTTGCCGCTACCGGGCAGGAGCACCTCATCATTCAAACCAATCTGCTGGAGGTTGACAAAATCCCCGATCTTATCGGGCGGGTAATCGAAAAATACGGCCGGCTCGATATATTAGTCAACAATATCGAACGCGGCGGCTGGCCGGTGGTTCACGGAGCGTATGTACCGGAGCAGTGGGACCTTGAAATGCAAACCACCCTGCGGGCCAAGCGCTGGATATTTGAATCTGCTTTGCCGCACCTGAAGGCCACCGGGGACGGGATTGCTATCAATCTGTCCTCGATTGCCGCCCTGGTCGGACGCAGCGGTCCGGCCGGCATGGTATTTAATGAAGGTTATGCTGCAGCCAACCGTGGCATCTCCCTGCTCACCGAGACATGGGCCCGTATGGGGGCACCCGGGGTGCGGGTAAACGAAATTATGCTCGGTTTAGTTGAAACCAGACACGCTCAAAAAACCCGGGGCTGGGATTTGCTGACCGCCGACCAGAAAAGGGCCCTGCTTGACCACACACTGCTGCAGCGCACCGGCACCATCGACGATGTCGTCAAAACCGTCCTCTTTATCATCAAAGATGCCCCCTTCATGACCGGCAGTGTACTGCGGCTGGATGGGGGGTATGTGCTGGGGGGAGAGAAAGTGGCAGAGATGCCAAAGGGAGTGTTGTGAGATCGGGTAAGTGAAGAAGGTGAGAGGGTGAGAAGGTGAGAGGGTAAGAAGGTAGGAAGATAATGAATGTTGCGCTTGTTGAACACCTTGGTTTCAGAAATCAGATGTGAAATCCCGCTGTTCTGTAAGAGAAGGATCGTTACCCTTGCGACAATCAGCAGATAGATCAATTGGTTTTCTTTTTTCTTTAAGATTTAGAAGGGCACATCCTTTTTCCGACTTCCGCATCTTTAGCCGCGGCATAGTCCCGCCCTATCGGACGACGACGGGTCCGAATTCCCACTTCCATTCTCAATTATGCCGCCAAATTAAGGATTGCCGGAAGCGTATCACGACCGCACCTTAATCGATTTACATTTGATGCCCCAAACAAACACCTTCACCCATTCAAAACCAAATTTCAGCAGGGTCATGTCATCGGTTTTAATTTTCTGGCGCAGGGTGGATTTAATTTGGTAGCGCTTTAAAAAGCTGCTTTGAAACACAAAGCCCCGAAATTGATCGATATTATAGGTGGCCATGAAAGCCATTTTAGCTTTGGGTCCCGCGGGACCTTCAAAGCCCCAGGGATCGTTTTGAAACAAGCGTTTAATTTCCGACCATCGGATGGTCATCGTGTGGTATTGCTCGGCCTCCTGATCTTCAATCCAGTCCGGTACAGTCCATTCTTCCGGTTCATGCTGACCGAGACAAAAATCGGGCGGACGGTAAAAAAACACCGGCAGGTCCTTTTTCCGGGAAGCATCATACATAATTCCCTGCTCGATCGGAAATGTGCGGCAGGTGTCCGGCCGGTGATGGTAGACGGCGCAACCGGCTTCTGCTAAAAACGGGCATGTTTTCTCAGAATTGTCAGCCATGCGCAACAGCACGTCCGGAAAATGATTGGCCGGCCGCATGACGATGTCCACATATTTATCCAAAAACGCATCCGAGGTCATTTCAAGCGACTGTTTTAAGCGCAAAACATCATAAGGATATAGGAAAAGGTTCAGATTGCGGCAACACCGGTTAAAGCACTCAACCTCCGGATGACAGCGGAAACAAAAGGTGTCATTTTCCTTGATCCGTATCCCGGGTAATTTGTCTATTTCTTCAATTTCAATGGGTTTCATTCTAGGACCATTTCCGCAATTGTCAACTTGATCCTGCCGCTCAGGCCGGCTGCCTGTTTGAAATCATTTTCGAGTCTGGCCAGCTCGAAATAAAATTGGGTGCGATCAAATTTGAAATAAGGTTTATCGGAACACCGTTCATCAAAGGCGCTGCACCCCGGGCCATGCATAACCGGCTGTCCGGGTTTCTGAAGTTCATGGGGTATCCCGTGCAACCGGCAGATTATCGGACGAAAGGCGTAAAGGGTGCACATTCCATCTTTGTTCAAGGGGCACATCAGCCGCACCGCCCGTCCCTCGTTATCCGCCAGTTCCGTTTGTCGGCATACGTTTGCGGCCTGTGCCCGCAATGCACTTCGCTCCGATGCAGCCAGGCTGTCAAAGCCCTTGCGGAGAAACAGGTATTCCAGGTAGGTGTGGTGATAAAAACGCGTCCGGCAGCAATTTTCCTCACACCCCCGGCACTGAAATCCATAGAATTGAGCTGCGATATCATAATTTCGGTCCATGTCACCGAAAATTTTCTGCAGCTGATCGAAAAAGGATAAAACTTGCGGCATGTCAAAACTTGTTTGGGTCATTGGATCTTGGAATTTGGATATTGTTTGCTATTTGTTTTTTGGAGCTTGGTATTTTATATATTCAAAAGCTCAACTATAATTTAGCTATCATCAATCATGTGCGACTTTTTTTTGTTTGGGACCCAACACCAGGTTGGCCGCTGTTGGCGTCGAATCCATGAAAGCTTCCATCACACTATCGGGATCGGAAAAAAAATCTTTTTATAGAGGTTCATGGCGTAGCGGTCGGTCATGCTGGCGATTAAATCACAAACGATTCGTTCCTGGGACTGGCTGCTGTCGTTGCAGCCGGTCATTTGAAGTTCGTTCAGATTTACGAGCAGCATCTGTTCATTGTCGATAAAAAAGGCGTACAGCTCAGACAGAATTTTCTTGGCATTTTCAAAGTGCTGGTGAACCCGGGATGATTGATATACCTTGTCGTATAAAAATTTTCTTAATATAGCCATGGCTTCGTTCACATCAGCGCTCATCTGCAAACAAAGTTTGTCGTCACACACTTCAGTGGAGGAGATCAGGTCCCTGATCATGGTTGTCGCACGTTCCGAATGGGTGAATCCAAGGATTTCGGTGCATTCGGCCGGTATCTGCTCGGCTTGGATGACGCCACTTCGGATAGCATCCTCAAGGTCATGATTAAGATAGGCCATAATGTCGGCAATCCTGGCAATTTGCCCTTCATAGGTGCCGGCCCGTTCGAGAACATCATCAGGTATAATTTTACCAAATCCTTTTGAATGCTTTAGGATGCCGTCCCGGACTTCATGGGTCAAATTGAGGCCCTGGCCGTTATTTTCCAGGACTTCAACAACTCGCAGGCTCTGTGCATTGTGCGAGAAATCTGCCGAAAATATCTCTTTCAGCACCGTCTCGCCGCTGTGCCCAAAAGGGGTATGACCCAGATCGTGTCCTAAGGCAATCGCCTCAACCAGATCTTCGTTCAAAAACAGCGCCCGTGCGATGGCCCTTGCCATTTGCGCCACCTCGAGCGTGTGGGTCAAACGCGTCCGGTAATCATCGCCCAGGGGTGATAAAAAAACCTGGGTTTTATGTTTCAGCCTTCTAAAAGCATTGGAATAAACAATGCGATCACGATCGAGCTGGAAAGCCGTACGTACCGGACAGAGCTTTTCATCCGTGTCGCGACCCCGGGTTGCGGCACTCAGGCAGCCGAAGGGCGACATAAAGTTTTTTTCGCGTTTTTCAAATTCTTCTCTTATTGACATAATACCCGGTCTTAACAAATATAAAAAAGGTATTATATTACTCCCAAGTATATTTTCTTGTAAAGAAATATCTGGTCTAACACAAAAAAACATAGCCTTTCGGGCCGGGTCAGTCCCACCGGAGGAGATGCTATAATCCAATGCCGTGGGGGACTGGAATAATGGAATGTTGGAATGCTGGGTTGAGCGGACTGAGATCTATTTTGGAGAGATGACCCTGACCAGAAACTAAAATCAGGACATCATCCGCTTTTTTGACCCAATATTCCATTTTTCCACCATTCCATTATTCCATCGGTATCCCCCCCTGGGGTGATATCAAAGCTTGATCCCTTGCGCCAGGAAAGTAAAGGGCTGAATTGTACACTCATGGACGGCCACCATTTAATACTGGGTGAACTCGATGATTTTATCACCGGCGAGATCATCAAGGACACCCATGATGAACGGTACCGGCAGAAAATAGCACGCCTGCTCGTCGACCGCAGAGGGTATTTTAAAAGCGACATCGAACCGCGCAAAAGCCTGCTGGTGCAGGCCGGAGATAATCGGGCCACCATCAAAATTGATTTTTTAATCTACCTGTCTGGCAGGCTGTGCATGATTATTAAATATGGCCCCGGTTCGCTGGTCACGCGCCAGCGGCCCGTCCTGGCCGCTTCGCGGGTTGTTGCACCTTACCAGATACCGGTTGCGGTGGTAACCAACGGCGAAGATGCTGAAATCCTCGAAGGATCGTCGGCCAAAGTCTTATCCCGCGGCCTGGATAGCATTCCGTCGAGAACGGAATTGATCAAATTAACTGCCGGGTCTAATTTTAACACAATTCCGGCTGAACGGACCACAATGGAATCCAGAATCCTGTATTGTTATGAAGTGGACGACAGCTGTCCATGTGATGAGGATATATGTAGGCTTTAGGGATTGATGGGTATTAAGTCTATCCTATAGTCTGCAGTTTGAATGAATTAAAAATGAAAAAACCTAAAAAAATTCGCAGCATAAAGTAATTAATCCGCGGCGCTTGGATATAACAGCTTTGGTCGGCATTCACAAAAAAGTTTACAAACTTACAATATGCAATTCTTCAGGGCGGATTAATTATTGGACTACGAATATTTCATGAAAAAGGCGTTGGAGCAGGCTGAACAGGCACTGGCGGCCGGTGAGTTTCCGGTGGGGTGCGTTTTGGTCTATCAGGATCAGATCCTGGTAACCAGTGCCCGCCGGAGCAGCATCGGAGGTGAGCGCAATGAAATCGACCACGCTGAAATAGTTGCTTTGCGGCGCCTGTCTGACCTGGGGGATACGGTCGACCATAGTCAAATCACTGCGTTCAGCACCATGGAACCCTGCCTGATGTGCTACAGCGCATTGATATTGGCCGGTATCGGTAAAATTGTTTACGCATATGAAGATGTCATGGGCGGCGGCACCGGCTGCCAGTTATCCCGGCTGACGCCCCTGTACAAGGACAGTTCGGTAAGGATTATGCCTGGAATCCTGCGCGCTGAAAGCCTTAAACTGTTTAAAGACTTCTTTGCTGATCCAGCCAACGAATATCTAAGACAAAGCCTGTTGGCCGAATATACCCTATCTTGCGATGATTGAATATTTAAAGAATTCTTCCCGTCGAGAGCCTCAGGGTCAAATGATATGGATCGAACGATCCATTTTAACAGAGACGGAGCGAATCCCGCCAGGGCGGGACAAAAATATTCAATATGCAATTCCGGCTCAATCGGATTAGGCTAATGCAAATTTCATCAAATATCGCTCAATATTGGGTCATAAAACCATAAAATATACAATTGAATACCCTGTCAGGTAATTTTACTTGCATTTTTTTCTTGCATTTCTTATTTTGGTTATATATTCAAGCGGATGGAAACATCACCATATTTAGGGTGCCGGACGAAAAGTCGCAGACAGCCATCTATCCGAGTTTATTGGCAGACTGCTGATCCTCGCAAACCAACGCGCATGAGCGCAAAGATTCATTATAATTATTAAATGAGGAGGTAGAACATAGCTTCACCAAGACGACCCCAGCGACCGATTCGATCAGACAGAGTTAACATCAATCAAAATATCCGGGCTAGAGAAGTCAGAGTTATAGATCCCGATGGCAACCAAGTCGGAATCATCTCTACCAGACAGGCGCTTGAAACGGCGGCTGAGTTTGGTCTCGACCTGGTAGAAGTTTCGCCCCATGCCAGTCCGCCTGTATGTAAGATCATGGACTATGGGCGCTACCGGTATGAACAGACCAAAAAGAAACAGGAAGCAAAAAAGAAACAAAGCACGTTTCAGGTTAAGGAAATAAAGGTGCGCCCGAAGACCGGCGATCATGATCTGCAGACCAAGATCGGCCATATAAAGAAGTTCATCGACAGAAAAGACAAAGTCAAAGTTACCGTAATATTCAGAGGTCGCGAAATCACGCTGTCCAAATTGGGGATGTCATTGCTCGAAAAAATCGCTACGGAAACCGAAGAAACGGCTATGGTCGAGCAACATCCGAAATTCGAAGGCCGTTCCCTGGTCATGATTCTGGCACCGCGATAAATTGGAATTATTGAAATATTCATGGGATACACAACCCACGACGTATCTCAAATAACGAATAAGCAGCGACAAAAGTAAAGACAAGCATCATTTGAATCTGTGACGGTGGCGTGAGCCGGTATTTGATAGCTCACGCCATCTATTTTTAAATAAAGGAGAAAGATAAATGCCGAAAATTAAAACTAATCGTGCGGCAGCCAAGCGCTTTAAAAAAACCGGAACCGGTAAAATTGTATATCGAAAATCATGCGCCAACCACATCCTGACTAAAAAAACTACCAAGCGCAAACGATCGTTGCGGGCTCCGCATCTGATTGCCAAATCCGATCGCAAAGAAATAAGGCGCCTGCTGCCCAATGGGTAATCTGAAGACAGATGTCGGATTACAGATGACAGAAAACAGATTTCAGATGACCGATGTCAGAGGACAGAGAATATTGAATTCGGCCTGCGACGAGCTCAGCCGAGCCGAAGTCGGAATGCGGAAGTCGGAATAATAGGAGACAGAAGATAGAAAAAATTCCTGAGTTATTAATTATTTGTTATTGGTTATTAGATCCTGATTTCGGGTATTAGGAATAAAACCTTTTTCCCAGTCAACTAATCAACCTATCAACTATTCAAACAAATTAAAACGATCTCAACGATCTTTAGGATCACAACGACATAACGACACAACGAAATTGAGGTAAACAAAATGAGAGTAAAACGAGGATTCAAAGCCAGAAAACGCCGCAAAAAGGTTTTGAAATTGGCCAAAGGATTTCGCGCGGGCCGCAGCAAATTGTTTCGGACGGCTGCAGACGCCGTCGATAAAGCCCTGATGTATTCTTATCGCGACCGCCGTACGCGCAAACGCGATTTTCGAAGACTCTGGATTGCCCGAATTAATGCCGCCAGCCGGATAAATAATTTGACGTACAGTAAATTCATTCATGGCCTGAAGCTTGCCGGGGTTGAGCTTGATCGCAAGGTTCTCGCCGAACTGGCAATTTCAGATCCGGCCGGATTTACCAAAATCGCAAACCTGGCGGCACAGAAACTTTAATAACGCTGATTGAGGGATTCAGGAATTTAGAAATTTGGGAATTAATATATAGATCCTAAAATTTTAGGTTCCCATCCCCCCTTTCAGAACATGTTATCGAGTTTGACAAGTGGAAAACAATTTAGATCAAATACACCAGAACGGGCTCGCAGAAATTGAGGCCACTGAAAACAGCAATGATATCCAGGATCTTGCGGTGCGTTATCTGGGTCGCAAGGGGATTTTGACCCAGTATTTACGCAACATATCCAAACTGCCGGCCGAGCAAAGACCGGCGGCAGGTAAAAAAGCTAACGAAATCAAAACCATCCTGGATAAAGCCTTCAAACGGGCTGCTGAAAAATTTGCATCCGCGGGTTCGGCCAAAGACGACGGAATCGATGTTTCTCTGCCGGGCAGAGCGGCACCAGCCGGATATTTGCATCCGATTACCCAGATCAACAACCAGATGTGTGACATATTTTCCAGTCTGGGATTTGATATTGCCGAGGGGCCGGAAGTTGAGTCTGATTATTATAACTTCGAGGCGCTCAACTTTCCCAAAGATCATCCGGCCCGGGATATGCAGGATACTTTTTTTGTCAGCGAGGATGTGGTTTTAAGAACCCATACGTCTCCCCTGCAGATCAGGATCATGGAAAAACATCCGCCGCCCGTAAGAATCGTCTGTCCCGGTAAAGTGTACCGCTGCGATTCTGACCTGACCCACACCCCCATGTTTCACCAGGTGGAGGGACTGCTGGTTGATGAAAATATTTCCTTCGGTGACCTGAAGGGTGTGCTGACGACCTTCGTGCATCAGATGTTTGATGAACAAACGAGCCTCAGATTTCGCCCCAGTTTTTTCCCGTTTACCGAGCCCAGCGCGGAGGTGGATATTTTGTGTGTCATGTGCCGGGGCAAAGGATGCCGGGTTTGTTCCCATACGGGATGGATCGAAATCCTTGGTTCCGGTATGGTTCATCCCGCACTGTATGAAAATGTGGGCTATGATGCCGACCGTTACACCGGATTTGCATTCGGCATGGGCGTGGAGCGAATCGCCATGCTAAAATACGGCATCGACGACATTCGCAAGTTTTTCGACAATGACATGCGATTTCTGGAGCAATTCTAAAGATGAAAGTTAGCTTAAGCTGGCTAAAAGATTATGTTGATGTCACGATGGATCCGGCCGTTCTGGCGGATGCTCTGACCATGGCGGGACTGGAAGTTGATTCGGTCTCGGATCGTTATGCTTATCTTGACGGTGTCATTGTCGGCCGGGTCGATGAGGTAGCCCCTCACCCCAACGCCGATAAGCTGACACTCTGCCGGGTAAACACGGGCGAGGGTCAGGTATCGGTGGTATGCGGGGCGCCCAACGTCAAACAAGGCATGCTGGCAGCGCTGGCAAAGCCCGGAACGGTTTTACCGCATGGGACCCGGCTTGAAAAAAACATCATCCGGGGAGAAACTTCCGAAGGCATGCTGTGCAGTGACGCCGAACTGGGACTGGGCGACGATCCCGGCGGCATCATGTCCCTGAATACCTCGTTGAAACCGGGCACGGGACTGGCCCAAGCCCTCGACCTGTCTGATACGGTGTTTGAACTGGATCTGACCCCCAATCGGCCGGACTGTCTGAGCGTGATCGGTATCGCCCGGGAAATTGCGATAATTCAAAATACCCCCCTGAAATATCCCGACTACGCCATTGAAGATAAGGCGGACACCATCCACCAAATGACTTCTGTAAAAATTGAGGCACCGGACCATTGTCCGCGTTATGCAGCCCGGCTGGTGGCAACGGTGAAGGTGACACCCTCACCGTTTTGGCTGCAGAATCGCCTGTTATCGGTCGGATTGCGGCCGATTAACAATATTGTCGATATCACCAATTTTGTAATGCTGGAAACCGGTCAACCGCTGCATGCCTTTGATTTTGATAATTTGACTGAAAACCGCATCGTCGTGCGACTGGCAGCCGCGGGTGAAAAATTTACCACACTCGATGAGAAAGAGCGCAGCCTTGATTCGGAGATGCTCATGATCTGCGACGGTGAAAAGGCCGTCGGCGTGGGTGGCGTCATGGGTGGGCTCAATTCTGAAATCGAAAATGACACCGCGCGTGTGTTGATCGAAGGCGCTTATTTTATCCCGGTCAGCATCCGTCGAACCTCCAAAAAATTGGGACTGAATACGGATGCGTCTCATCGCTTTGAACGCGGCGTGGATCCGGAGGGCTGCGTTCGCGCCGTTAACCGGGCAGCCAAACTCATGGTAGAGATCGCCGGTGGCACTCTGGTAGACGGCATCATCGATGAGTATCCCCGCCTGCAAACTGCAAAAGATATTGAACTGGGCGTTAAGCGGACCAATCGACTGCTGGGTACAGATCTGGATCGCAACCAGATCCAGCAATTTCTCGAATCGATTGAGTTCAAAGTCGAACCAATCGATCGTAATGAGGACCGATTGAAGGTCACACCGCCGACATTCAGGGTGGATGTGTCAAGACGGGAAGACCTGATGGAAGAAGTGGCCCGGCTATCCGGCTACAATAATATACCGACAACTTTTCCCGCAATGCCCGCCGAGGGCCGGCCACCGGCCCACAGGATACGACTCAGAAACCGGATAAAAGGGCTGATGAGCGGATTCGGTTTTACAGAAGCGATTGCCTACAGTTTTGTTCCCGAATCATCCTGTGACCAGCTGCGTATGAAGGAACCGGATCCCCGCCGGTCGATGATTCGTATTTTAAATCCGCTATCCGAAGATCAGGCAGCCATGCGCACGAGCCTGGTGCCGGGAATCCTTGAAACCATGCGCCATAATATGGCCCGGCAGATCAAAAACTTAAAGCTATTTGAAACCGGCAAAATATTCCTTAAAACGGATCAGCAGGTCCTGCCCCGGGAACCTGAAATGCTGATTGCGCTGTGGACCGGGGCACGCACTGACGCATCATGGCACAGCCGTGAAAATCCGTGCGATTTTTACGACATCAAGGGAGCCGCCGAAGCATTGATGCAAGCTTTAAAACTGGATGGGATCCGGTTTACAGCAATGGCTGACGACGCTTGCGAATATACCCGACCCGGCCATTCGGCTCAGATCATGGCATCGGACTCACCGGTAGGCCTGGTGGGTGAAATTAACCGCCGGGTAAGTGACAGCTACGATTTAAGACAAACAGCCTTTATCTTCGAACTCGATTTGGAAAAAATAGCCGGGTTGATTCCGCAAACCCGACAATCCAACCCGATCCCGCGCTTTCCGGCTATTTACCGCGATATTACCATTATTGTCGACCGGGGGATTGAGACTCAGTCGGTGTTGGAAGCGGCTGAAAATTTTCAGGAAAAATTGATCGAGAATTTGAATTTGTTTGACGTTTTCGAAGGTGACCCGATCGCCGCCGGCAGAAAAAGCGTGTCGTTTCGCATCACCTACCGCTCGCCGGGCAAAACCTTGGTAGACGATGATGTCAATGATCTCCACAAATCGATTACTGAACGGCTTCTGAATGCATTTGACGCCACGTTGCCCTAAATAATGAAGATTGAAGATTGAAGATTTTTCGAAGTCGCTGCGCTCCGTCATTTTTAATAGGGATATATAAAATCGATGCGCTGAAAGCGCGCCATAAATATTCAATTTATTTTCAGGATATGGTTGGCAATGCGAAATCAAAAGCCGTATCATATAAAAATTCCTGACAAGCTTTATTTCAAGATTGGTGAGGTCAGTGAGATATCCGGCCTCCCGAGCCATGTATTAAGGTTCTGGGAATCTGAATTTAAAAAAATCAAACCGCGGCGGACGGCCTCGGGGCAGCGGTCATATACCAGAAAAGATATCGAAACGATCCTTCAGATCAAGCACCTGCTCCATGGAAAAAAATTTACACTTGAAGGTGCCCGCAAATATTTGAATGCCAGAAACGAGTCTGAATCGCTGTCTGAGAAAGGGTTGCTGGCAGAATTGAAAGCAGAATTGAAAAGCATCCGGGACATGCTAGCTCCTTAAAAGGTATTTTCATGCTTTATGTACAAATAAATCGAATTGGGATATCTTCGCTATTTTGTGACGATTGAAGATTTTCGATTGAAGATTGAATATTTAAGTCCGCCTCAGGCGGATTTCGATTTTAAAAATGACGGAGCGAAGCGATTTCCACAATTCTTCAATCTTCAATTCCGGCTTGTCCGGGTTTAGGGCAATTAGTTTGCCGAAAGTTATTGACAATTCAATCAAATTGTCTTAAATATTTTAATCTTAGGCTAGCGGGCATAGCTCAGTTGGTAGAGTACAAGCTTCCCAAGCTTGGTGTCGCGAGTTCGAATCTCGTTGCCCGCTCCAGCTTAAGTTCGCCTAATCCGTTTGATTTCGTGGTTTGGGGTGGTACTTGGTATGTATTGTGGGATGAACTTTAATTTTTCCTTATGGTTAATGGCATGAACAGATAATCTTTCTCGCTGTACATCAAGAAGATCTACCTGCAACATGAGGAAACGGGCGACAGCCCGTTTTTGTGTTTTTAAAGAGGGAATTTCTCGCTACGGTGAAAAAAAACAAACGCCATAGTAAACGCAAAGTCGAGTCAAAGGACCTGCGCCAGGGGCGGGCAAATGAACAGAAAGTGGTTAAACAGGTCTGGTCCCTGGCTGAGCCGTTGTGCGGATCCGAAGGACTGGAGTTGATACAGGTTGAGTACCAACGGGAGCCGGCCGGCAGAATATTGCGCCTGTATGTCGATAAGCCCGACGGAATCAAGCTGGATGATTGCGTGGGTGTCAGCCGTCAAATGAGCGATATTTTGGATGTCAATCTGGCGGATGTCGGACCTTACAGCCTTGAGGTAACCTCGCCGGGTTCTGAGCGTCCCCTGGCTAAAAAGGAAGACTTTGATAAATTTAAAGGAAACCGGGCAAAAATTAAGACTTATCAACCGCTTAACGGACGAAAAAATTATACAGGAGTTCTTTTGGGAATATCCGGTGATGAGGTAAGCCTGCAAATTGATGAGCAAATTATCGCCCTAGCATATACGAATATTTCAAAAGCACACCTTATTGAATAAAGCTGGAAATGGAGATATCTGATGTTTATCTCAGACATAAAACGTGTCGTAGAACAGGTTAGCCGGGATAAGGGCATTGATCGCGAGGTCCTTATCAAGGCGCTGGAAGAGGCTTTGCGATCTGCTGCCAGGAAAAAGTACGGCAATAAGATGGATATCGAAGTTCAATACAATGAAGAAAGCGGTGAGATCGAAGTCTTTCAGTTTAAAGAGGTCGCCGAGGTCGTCACTGAACCGGAGATTGAAATCAGCCTCCCGGAAGGTCGCAAGCTGGATCCCGAATGTGAGGTTGGTGACAGCCTTGGTTCCAAGATGGATACCAGCACATTCGGACGCATAGCCGCCCAATCGGCCAAACAGGTCATTATCCAGAAAATGAAAGATGCCGAAAAAGATGCCGTCTATGCCAGTTTCATCGACCGTAAAGGGGAAATCCTAAACGGCATCGTTCAGCGGATCGATCGGGGCGATATTATCGTAAACCTGGGACATACCGATGGGGTAGTTCCGGTTCGTGAACAGGTTCCGAGGGAATCCTATCGGCGTGGGGATCGCATACGCGCTTTTATCCTTGATGTGCTGCACGAATCGCGCGGTCCCCAAATCGTTCTTTCCCGGACACATCCGAACTTCCTGATGGATCTTTTCCGAACCGAAGTACCGGAAATTAGCGAAGGCATCGTTAATATCATGGGGGCATCCCGCGAACCCGGTGTTCGTGCCAAAATTGCCGTGGCTTCTAATAATTCGGATATAGATCCCGTCGGTGCCTGCGTGGGCATGAAAGGCAGTCGCGTTCAAAACGTGGTGCAGGAACTGCGGGGAGAAAAAATTGACATCATCCCCTGGCATGTAGATCCGGCTAAATTTGTATGCAATGCGCTGGCTCCGGCTGAAATATCCAGGGTGATAATCGATGAAGCCAACAACTCGATGGAGGTCATCGTTCCGGACGAATTCCTGTCCATTGCTATCGGGAAAAAGGGACAGAATGTGAGGTTGGCATCCAAGCTTACCGGCTGGCACCTGGATGTGAAAAGCGAAACCCGCTACAACCAAGCCATGCAGACCGGTTATGACTCATTGGTGTCACTGCCCGGGGTCGGTATCAGTCTGGCTGATGCCTTATATGAAAGTGGCTTCTATTCAGCTGAAGAAATCGGCAACGCATCCATCGAGGATCTGACTCAAATTAGAGGAATCGGGGAAGAAAAGGCCGTTAAACTGCTGGCGGCGGCAAAGGTTACGGCAGCTGAAAACAGAGCGGCAGCCAGTGACGAGGAGACCGCTGAACACGAAGCTGCCGAGTCGGCCACTGAAGACGATGACGATGCTGCCGAACCGGTCGCTGAACACGAAGCTGCCGAGTCGGCCACTGAAGATGCAACCGCTGAGCCGGAGGATTCGCCAACGCCTGCGCAGCCTTCAGTTGAACCAGAATCGAAAGAAAATTAGCCTCAATAACGATTCGCGTCAACGCCCGTCCCGTGCATGGCACGGGATGGCCTGAATTTTCGGCCTCAGGCCGAAAAGGCAAGAGGACGTCAGTACTCTATGCGATGATCTTGCACTCCCGCCGTGGCGGGATTTGTAAGGCAAGAGCCACTTAGTGACAAAATAATGTGCCTTAGGGGGACGTAATGGCAAAGATTAGGGTTTATGAGCTCGCCAGAGACCTTAACCTGGAAAATAAAATTCTGCTGAGCAAGCTGGATGATCTGGATATCTCTGTCAAGAGCCATATGAGTGCTCTGGATGATGACACCGTAGCCATAGTCAGGCAGCTGCTTTTCGGTAAAAAAGCAGAAACAATTGAAGAGACTCGCGTCAAGCCGACTGTCATTCGCCGCCGTAAAAAAGTGACGGTCCAAGCGGCTCCTGAACCGACAGCGGAACCGGAAGCATCGGACGACGCCCAAAAGCCGTTGGAAGAAGTCCCTGAACCAACGGAACCCGCCGATGAAAGCCCAGCCGCGCAAGAAGCACCGGAAGCAGTTGAAGCGGAAGCGGCCCAGACTCAATCTGCAGATGGGGCTGCTACGGAAGCCAAAGTTGAAGCGCCGGAAGGGCTCAAAGGGAAGAAGACTAAAAAGGTCGCTAAAAAGGGCAAAAAACAGGAATCGGCTAAAATTATCCAACTGCCGGTAATACCGATCGAAGAACCAGCGACAAAAAAACTCACTAAAAAAGATAAAGCCAAAGCCAAGATTGAACCGCGGCCGGTCGGCAAACCAGCCGCGCCGAAACCCAAAGTTAAGCCGGAAGAAACATCGGTCAAAGATACCAAGAAAAAGAAGTGGAAGAAAAAAGGCGAAGAGGGTGATCACGATAGAAAATTCTTAAAAAAGAAAATATCATTTCGCAAAAAATCGGTTGTCGAAGGACAGGATCTTTACGATAGCGGCTACCGGTCTCGTAAGCCGCGCAAAGGAGCCAAAGCCAAAGTATCCGCCTCCGCCCAGAAAACCCAGATCACCACGGCCAAAGCCATCAAGCGCCGGATTAAGATCGATGAGGCTATCGTACTGTCCGAACTGGCAAAACGCATGGGCATCAAAGCCGGAGAAATGATCAGAACTCTCATGGAGATGGGTTTTATGGCCACCGTCAACCAGAGTATCGACTATGATACAGCAGCCCTGGTGGCAGCCGAGTTTAATTATGAAGTGGAGCGTGCGGGTGCGGCCTTCGAGGAGGAAGAGATATTAAAACAGGTAGCCGACGATCCGGAGAATTTACAGGAACGACCGCCGGTGGTAACCATCATGGGACATGTCGATCACGGTAAAACTTCTTTGCTCGATGTTATTCGTAAAACCAGAATCACCGATATGGAAGCCGGAGGAATTACACAACATATCGGCGCCTATCATGTTGCCACCGCCAAAGGTCATATTGCCTTTCTTGATACGCCCGGACATGAGGCGTTTACCGCCATGCGGGCCCGCGGTGCCAGAATTACCGATATCGTTGTTCTGGTAGTAGCCGCCGACGACGGTGTCATGCCCCAGACCCTGGAAGCCATCAACCACGCCCGGGCAGCCAATGTCCCGATTATCGTCGCGGTCAACAAGATCGACAAAGCCAATGCGGATCCGGACCGCGTGAAACGAGAGCTGGCCGAAAACGGTTTAACACCGGAAGATTGGGGTGGTGATACGATCTTTGTTCACGTATCCGCCAAGGAGAAAGAGGGAATTGAGGATCTGCTTGAAATGATATCGCTACAGGCTGAGGTTTTGGAACTCAAGGCCAATGCGGATAAGCCGGCCATCGGTCATGTGGTCGAAGCAAAAATAGATTCCGGCCGGGGTCCGGTCGCCACGGTGCTGGTAAGGGAAGGCACCCTGAAAAACGGAGAACCGGTGGTTTGTGGAATTCATTTCGGAAAAATCAGGGCCATGCTCAACGATAGAGGCATGCCGGTGGAATCGGCCGGCCCTTCGATTCCGGTTGAAGTCCTGGGCCTGTCCGGTGTGCCCATGGCCGGTGATGAATTGATAGTTTTAGAAGATGAGAAAAGCGCCAAACAGGTCAGCCTGCACCGTGGCCAAAAACAGCGCTCCAAAGAACTGGCCCAGACCAACCGGCTCAGCCTGGACAAGCTCTATGAGCAAATGCAGTTGGGTGAAGTCAAAGATCTGAACATTATTATTAAAGCGGATGTGCATGGTTCGAATGAAGCCCTGATTGAAGCACTGACCAAGCTATCCAATGAGGAAGTCAAGGTAAATGTGGTCCATTCGGCCACCGGAACCATCACCGAAACAGACATTTCCCTGGCGACGGTATCCAACGCAATCATCATGGGATTTAACGTACGGCCGACTCCGAAAATTCAGGCGCTGGCAGCCGAAGAAAATGTTGATATGCGTTTTTACAATGTCATTTACGATGTCATCAAGGATGTCAAGGGTGCGCTGGTCGGGTTGATGGACTCCACTTATAAAGAACACATCCTGGGCTCGGCGGAAGTTCGCGAGGTATTTCAAATACCCAAGGTGGGAGCTATCGCCGGCAGCTACGTGACTGACGGAAAATTGGAACGGGGACAGAAAATCCGTGTTATCAGAGACGGCGTTCAAATATATGACGGTAAAAATTCTTCCCTGCGACGGTTTAAAGACGATGCCAAAGAAGTTCAGTCCGGTTACGAATGCGGCATCGGAGTTGAGAACTTCAATGATATTAAAGTCGGCGATGTTTTAGAGTGTTATTATCTGGAAGAAATCAGACCGACAATGGAGTAGAAAGATGGCGGATTGCGGATTGGGGATTGCGGATTTTTAATCGGAATAGCTCAAATAACGAATAATCCTACCCGCATCCGCCGAAGGTGGAGAATTGAAAATTGAAGATTGCAAATTGAATATTTAGGGATCTAACATCTGCCATGGTTGTCGGTACCGGACTCATCACCTTGAGATTGCACGATTGCCGCTCTTTGAAGGGCAAACGCAAAATTGTCAAGTCAATGATCAACAGATTGCGCAACAATTTTAATGCTTCGATCGCCGAAGTGGGATCAAACGACATTTATCAGAAGGCTGAAATTGGATTTTCGCTGATTGGCAACGACGCGGCCCTGATCAACTCGAAAATTGACAAACTTTTCAATATGGCTGAAGATTTAGGCCTGGCTGAGATTATTGATACGGAAATGGAAATAATTCACTTATGATTCCTTTTTCCCGCGCTGACAGGGTCAGTGGCTTAATTCAGGAAGTCCTGTCGGAATTATTAAAAAAAAATATACGTGACCCCCGTCTGGCAATGGCGACCATCACCAGCGTAAAAATGTCCCGCGATTTGAAACTGGCGCGAATTTATTTTACAATATATGGTGACCGTGAAAAATCGGAAGCCGCCGCCCGGGGCTTTGAAAGTGCACGCGGATTTATCAAAAGAAGTCTTGCCCGCAGGCTCAGCCTGCGTTATATGCCGGATTTAAAATTTTTTTATGATGAATCATTTGAATACGGCTCTCATATCGATCAATTGCTTGAGAAAATATCGACGGATAATGGACCAGATCATCAATCAGATTAAAAATGCGCAACATGTTTTGCTGACCTCCCACTGCGACCCGGATGGGGATGCGGTCAGTTCTCTGCTGGCCATGGGATTGGCCTTAAGCCGCCTTGACAAAAAAGTAACCCTTTACAATTTCAGCCCGATTCCGGCGGTTTATCGCTTTCTGCCCTCGGTCGAACGCATTGTCAGGCGTATTAAGAAAGCCGAAACCTATGACGTGGCGCTGGTCCTTGATTGCGGTGACCTGTCAAGGGTCGGCCAGGCCAGCTCAGCGATCACTCAAATACCGGTGGTTATCAACATCGACCACCATATCTCAAATACCGGCTTTGGTGACATTCACCTTATCGATGCGGATGCCTGCTCCACGGCGGAGATTGTTTACCGTTTGATAAAGGTGCTGAATGTCCCCCTCGACAAAGAAATCGCAACGTCAATCTATACCGGTATATTGACCGACACGGGATCGTTTCGATTTTCCAATACCAACCAGGCTGCCTTTGCCATCAGCTATGAGATGACAGAGCTGGGGGTTGAGCCCTACAGTGTGGCCCAGCGTGTATTTGGTGCCTACTCTCTGGAACGTATCAAACTATTAAACCTGGCGCTGGATTCCCTTGAAATATCACAAAACGGCAAATTGTCGGTCATGACCGTCACCAATGCCATGTTTGACTTTACCAAAACCCAACCTGAAGATGTCGACGGCATGATAAATTATGCCAGACGAATTCAAGACGTTAAGGTGGCGGCCCTGATCCAGGAACAACGAAACGGTAAGTCAAAATCAGACAGCCGGCGCCATTTTCATGTCAGCCTGCGCTCTGACGGATCAGTTGACGTTGCGGCCATAGCCGGAGCTTTCGGCGGCGGCGGGCATGCCAGTGCAGCCGGCTTCCAGGTCGAAACGAGCTTGCTAAAATTAAAATCGGATATTATTACCCTGGCTCAGAACCTGTGAACCTGGCACCTGGAAGTTAGAAACCAAGTGACGAGAAACCAGCGACCAGACAGAATTACACGGTATTTTGGTTGTTGACAAACCGGCGAATATGTCATCAGCCCGGGTGGTGGCGTTAGTAAAAAAAGCGTTTAAAGCCGACAAGGCAGGTCATGCGGGCACATTGGACCCTTTTGCCGAGGGGGTGCTGATATGCTGTATCAACCAGGCTACGCGCTTGGCCGGGTTCTTGTTGCACGGCTCCAAAAAATATGTGGCCGAACTTAAACTGGGTCAGGAGACGGATACCCAGGATTTAACCGGAACTGTCGTTGCTACCGCTAAAGCGGTGAATTATTCACAGCAAACGATTCAATCCGTGTTCGAATCGTTTAAAGGACCCATTGAGCAATTGCCGCCGGTTTATTCGGCTTTAAAGCACAAAGGTGTTCCCCTTTACAAACTTGCGCGCCGCGGTCAACCGGTCCAAAAGCCGCCCAGGCAAGTGCAAATTTATGATATTTGTGTCAATGACGTTGATCTGCCGTATATTCGTTTTGAAGTGTCCTGCTCTGCCGGTACCTACATCCGCACGCTGGGCACGGATATCGCCAAAAAGCTGGGCGGCGGCGGCCACCTCAGTGCATTAAAACGGATCGAAAGCAGTGGATTTACCCTGGATCAGGCAATACCGCTGTCAGCACTGGAAGAATCGGCCCACAGCCGGATATTGTCGACGAAAATGATCGGCATGAAGGATGCGTTGCCGGGCATGCCTGAATTTTGTGCTGATGATCATTTGGTAGAGAAAATCCGGCATGGTCAAAAACTTACGATAAAGGATTTGAGCGGTTCAAATAGTACCGCAAGAGCCGGCCTGGCAGGCGACTATCTAAAAATTGTTAACCGGGAACACGATCTTATTGCAATAGTGGAACAGAACTCACCCGGGAACCGTTTGACATACTGCTGTGTGTTTCCCAAACGAAATTCCTGATTCGAACGGGTTTGCCGGAATTAAACAGAAGCGTCATAATAAACGTTTATGCCATTGTTCGCAAGATAATGGATGCTGGATGCTGGATGAAATAAGGATGATATCTTTTTTATAAACAAGTATCAAGAAATCGGGGATCTCTCCAGAGCGAAGGCAAAATAAAACAGACGGAAGCGAAAAAACGAATATTAATGCGATTTGGGAGAATATACTGCCTAAAATGAGGATGACATCCGTTTTATTTGCGAGTATCAAGGATCCAGCATCCAGAATCTGATCCGTAAGGGCAACATAATCTGTTCCCCTTATCTTAGCCCCAAAAAGCAAAAGAATCATTACTTAAGGAATTACTAACCAGAGGAGGCGAAAAAGAAAGTGGCTTTCACAACAGAAGACAAGAAAATATTGATTGAAAAATTCAAATTGCACGAGTCCGATACGGGATCGCCCGAAGTGCAGGTGGGGCTCTTAACCCACCGCATTTCCTACCTTACCGAACACTTAAAAATACATAAAAAAGATCATCATTCCCGCAGAGGGCTGCTGATGCTGGTCGGCAGGCGCCGTCGGCTGCTCAACTATGTAAAATTCAAAGACGTCAACCGTTACCGGACGATAATTGACACCCTGGGTTTGAAACGGTAAACGGTCGATCACAACGACCCTGTATGCCCATCTACACCATAGAAAGCAGGACGCCAGCACTGCCAGATATACCTCCCGGTTCTTTCGCGCATTTGCCGGCACTCACTCCGCCGGCCGGTATTCGATCATTGGCCTCAGCTGGCATTTAGATAAGCCGGATTCGCTCCGGCATTCCGTGACGTGTTGTCTGCGTTTGAGCTGATTTCGCCCTAAACACCCGAAGCAATTCGATGAAACGTCACCAGAAGTTAGGAGAAAAACATGGAAATTTTGGTTAAAGAAGAAATCGATGGTAAAACACTAAGCATTCAAGCCGGCAAGGTCGCCAAACAGGCATCAGGATCGGTTGTGGTTCAGTACGGCGACACCATTGTACTGGTTACCGTCGTGTCGGCCCATGCGGAAAGACAATCGAATTTTTTGCCCCTTTCCGTCGAATATCAGGAAAAAATATATGCCGCCGGCCGCATACCGGGCAATTATTTTCGACGTGAAATCGGTCGTCCCAGTGAAAAAGAGACCCTGACGGCCCGCTTGATAGACCGGCCGATCCGGCCCCTGTTTCCAAAGGACTACCGCTATGAAACCCAGGTCATCGCCACGGTGCTGTCGATGGATCAGGAAAACGATCCGGATACCCTGGCCATGCTGGGAGCCTCAGCGGCCCTGACGATATCAGATATTCCCTTTGCCGGTCCCATTGCCATGGTGCGGGTCGCACGTATCGACGGTCAGTTAAGAATTAATCCGACCATACCGCAATGGGAAAAAAGCGATATCAATATTATCGTGGCCGGTTCCAAAACCGGGGTTGTGATGGTGGAAGGCGGCGGAAACCTGGTCAGCGAAGCCGACATGCTGGAAGCCATATTTTTCGGGCACCGCTCCTTACAGCCGCTGATTGACCTGCAGTTGAAGCTGCAGGAAACCCATGGTGTCGAAAAAAGACCGTTTCAGCCGCCGGCCAAAGACGAAGCCCTGGTCGACAAGCTGGAAGCGGCCGCCGCCGCCCCGATCCGCGAGACACTTGTCATCCCCGAAAAAACCAAACGCTACGCGGCAATGCGCAATCTTAAAGCCCAGCTGGTTGAAAACCTGGCTGACGAATATGAAGGCCGTGAAGGTGAAGCCTACGATGCCTTGAGCAGCCTGCAGAAAAAAATCAGCCGGGATCTCATTTTAAAGGAAGGTCGCCGGATCGATGGACGCCGGTTTGACGAAATCCGGCCCATTACCTGCGAGGCCGGCATTCTGCCCCGCCCCCACGGCAGCGCCCTGTTTACCCGGGGTGAGACCCAGGTGCTCGGTGTGCTGACATTGGGCTCCGGCCAGGATGAACAGCGCGTCGAGACACTGAGCGGTGAAGAATTCCGCCCCTTTATGCTGCATTACAACTTTCCGCCCTATTCCGTCGGCGAGGTCAAACGCATGGGCGGTCCCAGTCGTCGGGATATCGGCCATGGCGGCCTGTCCACGCGTGCCATCGAAAAAATCCTGCCGGACAAAGAAAATTTTGAATACACCATCCGGCTGGTTTCTGAAGTCTTTGAATCCAACGGTTCTTCCTCCATGGGAACCGTCTGCTCATGCTGTTTGGCCCTGATGGACGGCGGCGTTCCCATTAAGGCCCCGGTGGCCGGCATTGCCATGGGTCTTGTCAAAGAAGGGGATCAGGTCATTATCCTATCGGACATCCTGGGGGATGAAGATCACACCGGTGATATGGACTTTAAAGTAGCCGGAACCCGGGACGGTATTACAGCCCTTCAAATGGATATCAAGATCCTTGAGCTGTCAAAAGACATCATGGAAAAGGCCTTGGCCCAAGCCAAAATCGGACGTCTTCATATCCTCGAAATAATGGAAGCGGCCTTAAAAGAACCCCGTCAGGAGATTTCACCATTTGCACCGACGATCATCACCATCCAGATCAATCCGGATAAGATTCGCGAAGTCATCGGCCCCGGCGGCAAGGTAATCCGGGGGATTCAGAGTGAAACCAACACCAATGTGGCGGTTGAGGATTCCGGCCAGGTTAAAGTGGCCGCTTTCTCAAAAGAGGAAGGCGATGCAGCGATCAAGATGATTGAAGACCTGACCCGCGAACCGGAAGTCGGTGCAATCTACGACGGTACGGTCGTCAAAATTACGGATTTCGGCGCCTTTGTCCAGATAATGCCCGGCACCGACGGCCTGGTGCACATTTCCCAGCTGGCCAACCATCGGGTGACCAAAGTGTCCGACATCGTTAAAGAAGGCAACAAGCTAAAGGTCAAGGTGCTGGAAATCAATCGGGACGGCAAAATCCGTCTGAGCCACAAAGCGGTCTTGGAAGAGGAAAATGGAAAAACCGGTCGGTAAAACCACCCTGAAAAACGGAATTCGAATTGTCACCAAAAATATGCCCTACGCCCGTTCGGTGTCCATGGGCGTGTGGGTCAATGTCGGTGCCCGAGACGAATCTGCGCTTGAAAGCGGACTTTCTCATTTTATCGAGCACATGATTTTTAAGGGCACCCAAAAACGTTCCGCTTTTCAAATTGCCAAAGAGTTTGATGCCATTGGCGGAAACACCAATGCCTTCACGACCATGGAAAATACCTGCTACTATGCCAGGGTCATTGACAGCCATACGGAAACCATGGTCGATATCCTTTCGGATATTTTTGTCAACTCGGTATTTGATCCGGGCGAGATCGACAAAGAACGGCCGGTAATCCTGCAGGAAATCGGCATGGTCGAAGACAGCCCGGACGAATACGTTCATATGCTGTCAGGGCGTAATTTCTGGGGGAAAAATCCTCTGGGCCGCTCGATCCTCGGCACGCCGGAAAATCTTGCCCGTTTCGATGCTAAAACCATTAAAAATTTTTTCCACCGCTTGTATCAACCCGATCGCATCATAATTTCTGCGGCCGGTAGCATCGATCACAGTCGTCTGGTGGAGTTGGTAGAACCGGTGTTTGGGACCATTGCATCCCAAGACGGCTTCCCGCAGCGCCAAACTCCCCCGGGCTGTTCGGTAGTAGACCTCAACCACAGAAACCTGGAGCAATTGCACATATGCCTCAGCGCCCGGGGATTGTCAATCACCGACCCGCGTCGCTACGCCTGCTCCCTGTTGAACACAATTCTGGGCGGCAACATGAGCTCCAGACTTTTTCAGGAGGTGCGGGAACGAAGAGGCCTCGCCTATTCGGTGTATTCATTTATATCCTCCCATGTCGACACCGGCATGTTCGGATTCTATATGGGTGTCGACCCCAGGCGGGCCCAGGAAACGACGCGGCTGGTTTTAGAAGAAATCGACAAAATAAAAAACGAACCGGTTGAATCATCGGAACTCTCCGGCGCCATGGAGTATACCAAAGGCAGCCTTCTGCTCGCCTCTGAAAGTGCCGACAATCAGATGGTTCGCAGTGCCCAGAACGAAATTCATTTCGGAGATGACATTGCGCTGCAGACAATTATAGAAAAAGTCGAAGCCGTTACCGCAGACGAAATCCAGGATCTGGCAAACGAACTTTTCAACCGCAAACAGATGACACTGACATTACTGGGCCCAGTGGATGCGGATAAGAAAGAATTTGAAAAAATATTATATGAACCAGGAATTTAGGGATTGAGCAATTGAGGAATTGAAGGTTTTCCATCAATTTTGAATTATTGTTTTATTATTTAATCCCTCAATCCCTCAATTCCTGAATCCCTCAATTGAACGTAATAACCAACATAGGATTCAAATAAGTGACTGTTTGTTAAAGCCAGTCAAGAGTCCATAATTTTCCATGCATCCGGAACCCGTTATAAAAATATTACGCCTGCGGCCCGAAACAGATTCCGATATTCCCCTGCCCCGCTATATGACACCCCACAGTGCCGGTATGGACATCTGCGCTGCGGTCGAAAACGATCTGACGCTGGAAAAAGGCGATATTGCCTTGCTGCGAAGCGGTTTTGCCATTGCGCTGCCCCCGGGTTTTGAAGCCCAGATCCGGCCACGCAGTGGTTTAGCGGTTAAACACGGTATCGGGCTGGTTAATTCACCCGGTACCATCGACGCCGACTACCGCGGTGAGGTTAAAATTGCAGTGATTAATTTAGGTAAAGCCGCTTACACCGTTCAGCGGGGGGATCGCATCGCGCAGATGGTGATCCAAAAAGTTTACCAGGCCGAACTGCGGCAGGTGCAACAACTTGACGAAACCTCCCGCAACACCGGTGGATTCGGACATACGGGGAAATAAAAATAGGCGCACGGCGCAGGGCTGTCGGCGCAAGGAAAGTGAGGAGTAATGTTTATACCAGGACCGTGAGCCTTGAACCGAAAGCCGGCTGGATGAATTCAATCAGTTAAAAACTAAATGATGACAATATCTAAGAAATCCGATAATCCCTCCGACTACAACCTTGCCGTCTGCAATCTGGCCAGCGGCAGCAAGGGCAATGCAACCTTTATTTCCGATGGAAAAACTTCCATCCTGATCGACGCCGGTCTTTCCGGTATCGAACTTCAGCGCCGCTTAATATCGAGAAACCTGGAGCCTGAAGGACTGGATGCCATCCTTGTCACCCATGAACACAGTGATCATGTCAAGGGGGCCGGCATTCTTTCGCGCCGCTTTAAACTGCCGGTATACATCAATCAGAAAACAGAAGCCGCCTCCCCCGGGCTTGGCAGTCCGCATGAAATCAGACCGTTTGATTGCGGTACCACCTTTAAAATCGACAATCTAACCATCCATCCTTTTTCGATATCTCACGATGCTGAAGATCCGGCCGGCTTTACCATTGGCCGGAACGGAACCAGCATGGCTATTGCCACCGATCTGGGCATTGCAACCGCCATGGTCAAGGAGCATTTAAAGCACTGCGCCCTGCTGGTTCTGGAAGCCAATCACGATCCGCAGATGCTGGAAACCGGTCCTTACCCCTGGCCCCTGAAACAACGCATTCAGAGCAGAGTCGGCCACCTGTCCAATAGCGATTCAAAAAATCTGCTCCATGAACTGCAGCACGATAACCTGCAGCATGTTATCTTAGCGCATCTGAGTGAAATCAACAACACCCCTCAAAAAGCATTTGACGAAGTTGTCCAGGCACTCACCCGCTGCAACGCCCAACTGACCGTAGCGGATCAGTATAGTTCAGGGCCGGTGATATACCTTAAATAGATGACAGATGTCAGAGGACAGCCCGGCCGCTGGTCGCGGAGCGGCCAGTCAAATCGAAAAAGAAACTAATGAACGCTGAACATCGAACATTGAATGTTCGATGTTCGACGTTCAATCTTTTCAGTGTTACGAAAAGGCGGTTTTCCATAATAGCGCCGCCTTGAGCCGCCCTATTCAATTTTGCTTGAGTTCACACGGCGTTCAGTCACCGATTGCATAGCATGTGTTAAGGCCGGAGCCAGTTTGCTACAATCGCAAAGTCTCACATGCTGGCAGAGTCCTTTCGCCCCCTCTATCGATTGGTGCATTGCCTGCTCAGGGAGTTCTCCTTCCACTGAAAGGGCTTTACGGACAACATCCGGGAACTTGGCCGAATGGGCGGTGGCCAGACATATAATTTTAGTATCCGGTGCAAAAGTATTTGAAAGCTTATCCGCCGCCGCAACGGCAACGGCGGCGTGCGGATCCAATAGATAGCAATCCCGGCTTTGAAATACATCGGCAATGGTGGAAAGGGTTTCTTCGTCGGTTATAGAGGCTGATATGTATCCGTCACGAATCGCGTCCGCCGTCCGTGAATCCAAATGCACGCTGCCCTGTTTCTGGAAGTCATCCATCCATTGACAGATTTTGTCATGGTCCCTTCCGGAGACAAAATATAAATAGCGCCAAAAATTATAGGGGGCAACGATATCGATGGCTGAAGATACGGTCGGTATGAGATCTTCTTTGGTGAAACGCCCAGTCGATAAGGCTCTGTGGAGAGTCGCGTTTTGATTGTTGGCGCAAATGTAAGCTTTAACCGGCAATCCCATTGTGCGTGCCAGATAGCCGCCGAATAGATTGCCAAAGGCGCCCGATGGTACCGAAAACACGATTTTCTCACCGACCCGATCGACAACCCGGAAATAGCTGAAAAAATAGTGAACGGCCTGGACCATTACCCGGCACCAGTTAATCGAGTTGACGCTGGAGAGTTTCAGCTGCCCTCTGAGGCTATCGTCGGCGAACATCCGCGCTATGACGAGATCGAGATCATCACCGCCGTCGGGACAGCCGTTCACAGCAACAGCATGCACGTTGGACGCTTCCAGGGTTGTCATTTGGCGCGCCTGCTCTTCGGAGATCATTTCATTGGGATAAAGCACCCAACATTCAATGGATTTTTTCCCGGCCGATGCATGCGCAGCCGCCGGACCGGTATCCCCGGTGGTGGCCACCACCAGCGAAGCCCAATCGTTCTTACGTTGGAGGAAAAAGTCGACCAGGTTTACCAGAAACCCCATGGCGAGGTCTTTAAATGAAAGGGTCGGCCCATGGAACAATTCCAGAACGTATGTATTCGACATCGTTTCCAATCTGACGACCGGCACAACATCCGGCTGATCGAACCGATTGAAACTGTTAGTCAGCAACCGCCGCAAATCATCTGCGGTAAGGACTGCCCGTTCGATGAATAGCGACAGTATTTCGAATGCCAGGTCGACAAAGCTCAACTTCGACCACTTCTGCAGCTGTTCTTCAGATATCCGGGGAATTGTTTGCGGTACAAATAGACCGCCGTCAGCGGCATATCCCTGTAAAACAGCTGCTTCAATATCTACCGGTGCTACGCCGCCTCTGGTACTGATAAAATGTGTCATCGGATTCGCACAACTCCTTTCATTGTTATTGTTTCGCTCCCTAGTGCAAATTGATTATGCCGACGGTTTCAGAATATATTACCGTTCCCTTTTCTGATCTCGTTTAGATCCTTGTATGCTGTCGCACGGGATATCATCAAATAACTGGCGACTTGCTCCACTGATTTGCGTGCGTAGAAAAGCCGCTTTTGATCCAGCCTTCGCATCAGTTCCCGGCGCTCGCTGGCATTCATCGAATCCTGCGCAAGACCTTTTTCAAGGCGAAATGCGCGGATCTCCAACTTGATCAGCTCCCGCCATTCCTCACGAAATATAATTTCGGGACGCGCTTCGATTTCCGCAGGGCGAATCAATCCGTTCAGGACCTCGAAGGCCGATTCAAAGGCCGTTTCTAAAGGAGAAAAATCAAGATTAATGCACAAGATTCCAATCGGCTGCGCTTCATCGTTGCGCAGCACAGCGGTTATGGATCGTACGCGCTGGCCATCCTCGCCCTCTTTTTCATACGGGCCAAGAACATTCATTTCCAGCCCGAAATCGGATTCATCACCGTCAAGGCCCAAATAAGATGAATCACCCACCCTTCTTTTAGAATAGGGGTTGGCAATATGCACGATAATGTCCTTTATGATATCGTGAATGACAACTTCCGCATAAGGGTGCAAGAGGCTCGCGATAGCATCGGCAATGGGTTTATACTTTGACAAAGTGTTTTCCATAAAATCAGCTTTAATTCCTATTCTGTCTGTTCACACTTCTTTGATCCTTGGATTTCAGCCTTGGCGCAGGTACTATTAGATTCAGTTTGGCAAGATAGAACGTTGAGCGCCTGCTCGTGTATTCGCGGATCACCCGCTGCAATGTACTGACTCCCGGTGTGCAGCCCCGCGGCACATCCTTCCCAATCAGTAAACACGCCCCCGGCGCCCTGAACGACGGGAATCAAAGCCACATAATCCCAAACCTTGAATCCAACATCGATGCAGATATCGACCCGGCCCGAGGCAATCTGGGCATAGAACATACAGCTGCCGCCATAGACAGCAAAACGGGTGGCTTGCTTCAAGCGCTCCAGCGCCGGTGCATTGGTGTGGTCATAGTAATCGGGATTACTGGTCGACATCAGTGCCATCGAAAGATCCGCACAACCCCGGGTGTGGACCGGCCTGCCGTTTCTTGTCGTTTGGCGGCCGTCAGCGCCAATCCAGCGCTCCGCGGTCATCGGCATATCGATTATCCCAAGAACCGGAATCCCGTTGTGGAGCAGCGCCAGCAACGTACCAAATACCGGAATACCCGCTAAAAATGGCAATGTGCCGTCAATCGGGTCAATCGCCCACACGAATTCACTGTCGGGCGCAATTGCCTTGCGCTCCTCGCCGAGGATGCCGTGGTCAGGATGCTCACCTGCAATAATCTCTCGCATTTGATCCTCAACGGCCTGATCGACCGAGGTGGCCGGGCTGCCGTCGCCCTTGACTTCGATTTGAAAAGGTTTGCGGATATATTCCCGAATGAGCGCACCGCTGACGTCGACTGCTCGAAGGCCGCATTCGGTCAACCGGCTGAGTTCTGAAGCGTTCACGATATCCTTCGATTCAATGGGAGATGATTTGACTGAGAAAAAGCTTGGTTCGCTCATTTTCCGGATTTCCGAAAAACTCATCCGGCGGCTTCATTTCGACAATTTCACCATAATCCATGAAAACGATGCTGTCGGCGACAGACCGGGCAAAACCCATTTCGTGGGTGACGCAGATCATTGTCATACCCTCATTCACAAGATCGATCATCACGTCGAGGACCTCGCTGATCATTTCCGGATCCAACGCTGAGGTCGGTTCGTCGAAGAGCATTACTTCAGGGTTCATACAAAGCGCGCGGGCAATGGCAACCCGCTGCTGCTGCCCGCCCGAGAGCTGGCTTGGGTATTTATCGGCTTGCTCGGGTATGCGAACGCGTTTGAGAAAACGCACGGCAACTTCCCGTGCTTGCGACTTGTTCATCTTCCGCACCAGTTTGAGGGCCAGCATCAGATTTTTGATCACCGTTAGATGGGGGAACAAGTTGAAACTCTGAAAGACCATCCCGACTTCGCTGCGAACGGCGTCAATGTCTTTGACCGTGCTGGTCAGCTCACGGCCGGAAACAATTATTTTGCCGCTGTCGTGTTCTTCAAGCCGGTTGATGCAGCGTATCATGGTCGATTTGCCTGACCCTGAAGGCCCGCAAACAACGATCCTTTCGCCTTTGTTCACCTGAAGATTGATGTTGCACAAGGCCTGGAAGTTTCCGAACGATTTGCAGACGTCTTGCAGTATGATTATTGGTTCCTGATTGCTGTCATTCATAATTAGGCCTTAGGATTTGATGTATCGGCTCATGCGCTTTTCGAACAAGCCAAAGCCGCGCTGCAAAATTCCGGTCATCACTAAATATATAATCGCCGTGGCGATGAAAATCTCGTAGGGTGCGAAGGTCTGGGCGACAATCGTGCGCGCCACGCCGGTCATATCGAGCAATGTGATCGTACTGGCCAGCGAGGTTGCCTTGAGCATACTGATGAAGTCGTTGCTGTAAGCCGGTATAGCGAGTCTGATGGCGATGGGGGTCGTAACGTAAAAGAACCGATGGCGTGTTGACAAACCCAGCGCCATTCCAGCTTCATGCAGTCCATGTTCGACACCGAGATACCCCCCGCGAAGGATTTCCGAAACATAGGCGGCCGAATTCAGAGTGAGTGCAAGCGTGGCACAGCCAAACGGTTCTCTGAGGACCGGCCAGAGCACACTGGCGCGAATGAACTCGAACTGCGGAAGACCATGATAGATGACAAAAATTTGTACCAAAATCGGCGTACCGCGGAAGAAGTAGGCATAGATAAACGCGGGCAAGGAGAGATACCAGCGACCGCTGATGCGCATTAATAACAAAACGATCGCCAGTCCCATGCCTAGCACGGATGCCAATAACAATAGCTGCAGCGTCACCCCCAAACCGGTCAGCATCTTGGGAATGCTCTGCAGGATAAGGTGAAAATCAAGTATCATCGAGCACCTTCCAGATGCCGATTTGCATGTTTTTCGAGAGCCATCACCACGAGGGTAATGACCGTCGTAATGCTCAGGTATATCAACGCCACGATCATATACATCGTAAACGGCTTGAGGGTCACCGCAGTCGCCATTTCGGCTACGAAAAGGATTTCTTCAAGTCCGATGATCGAAATCAATGCCGTATCCTTCATCAGCGAAAGCATGTGATTACCAAAGCTCGGCAGGGCCAAACGCCACATCTGAGGAATCCGAACATGGAAAAACGTCTGCACATTCGATATTCCAAGAGCTCGGGCGGCCTCGACATGTCCCGGATCAACGCCGAGAAAGGCCCCGCGAAAAGTCTCTGTCGCGTAAGAGCCGACTATCAAGGCAATGGCAAGTGAGCCGGCCCAGAAGGGAGGGATATCAACAAACTGGGTTTGGGAAAAAAAGATCTTGCTGATACCGGTCAACGTCACCGCCGAACCATAATAAAAAAGCAGCAAAACCAGTAGTTCCGGCGTTCCGCGGAAGGCAATCGTATATGCGCCGGCTATTTTATTGGCAATGCGGCTTTGCGACAATTTAGCGGCAGCGCCGATTAAGCCGAAAACAACGGTCAATATCAAAGAAACGGCAAAAACCCTCAGAACGGTCATTGCGCCCCAAAAATAATCATCCCACCAGCCGGCTAGATCTGCCACCGTGTTTTCCTCCCCACGACCGAGGCTTATGCCTGGCCTGGATTAAATCACCAAACCCAGGCATGTTTTAAGCGTTCACAGGTTCAAGGATCACCGTTCAGGGTTACCTTTGTTCGCAGGTAGTTCCAAGTCCAGGCGGCGGTGTCGGTTGCCGCCGATACCGCCACCGCAATTGCAGCCATCTATTCGACACCCTCCCATTTCTCATTGTGGATAGCGAACGGGAAGTATTTGAGCGAGTATTTTTCCAGCGAGCCGTCTTGGATCAGCGATTTCAGAGCACTGTTGATGCGCTTGAGCAAATCTTCACGGCCTTTGGCGATGCCCACGCCCACGCCGACCCCAAAAATTTTGGGATCATCGAGCGGCGGGCTGACAAATCCAAAATTTTTGCCTTTGTCCTTGCTGAGGAATTTAAGAAAGGCCTTCATCGGATTGGTCATGATGACGTCGGTGCGACCATTCTGCAGATCAAGATATAAGGCTTCATTGGTGTCGTACAGAAGTATGTTGGCACTGGGTACGTTCGCACTAATCCAGTTCTCGTAGGTCGTCGCCCGCTCTATTCCCACCTTGAGGCCTTTGAAATTGGCCGGATTGGGGGAACCGTCTTTATTGAAAAGATCGAGATTGGCGCCCTTCTTGCCGACGAACTGTCCCACGGAAATGCGGTATGGTATCGAGAAGTCTATTTTTTGCATCCGTTTTTCGGTAATCGACATGGACGCGATGATCAAATCGAACTTATTGGCAAGCAGGGCCGGGATCATCCCGTCCCACTTTTGGCAGACGAATTTGACGTCGGCCCCGATGATTCCGATAATGCCCTTGGCAACATCGATGTCGTAGCCGGTAAGAACGCCGTCATTGGTGCGATAGTTAAATGGGAAATAGGTGCATTCACATCCAACACGCAGCGATTCCGCTGCTGCCGGTTGCGTGAATCCGCCTGAAGTCAAAACCAGGATTGTCATCGCTAATAGAATAAGTTTTTTCATTTCATACCCCCTTATACCTTGTGTTATTACCCATTCTACCGCCAAGCAGCTGTGGCAGCGAACACCACGATCACTACTGCGGTCCGTCTGTCCTCCACCACGGAGAACCTGATAAAAATTAATCATATCCGTGTTGCTTCGTCACACGATTAAGCCAGTTTACTCGTCAGCAAAATCGGATTGAAGCAGTGCCTCGTGTACGGCCTTGGCAATTTGGATATCCTGTACGGCAACACCGGTCAAATCCGCCACCGTTATCTGGGCATCAGATGTTCGTCCGGATTGATGACCGGCAATCACCTCACCTAGCTCAATGAGGTCTTCCTTATTGATAAGGCCGGCCTGAAGTGTTTTGGAAATTTCACCGCGGGTCAGGCATTGCTCGATACTGTCGGCCACGACTACGTCGGCTGATTGCAGGATTTTAGGGTCTAACTCCTGCTTCAAGTGGGTATCCGAGCCCATGGCCGTGATATGTGTGCCCGGCTTTATCTGTCCGGCATCGATCAGCGGAGTCTGGGAAGGAGTTGCCGTAATAATCAAACGGCATTTTTGGGTGACCTCACCGGCGTCTGTCGTCGTTCGGATAGTGTAGCCCAGTTTTTCCATATCCCTTTTGTAGGTATCAAGACTATCCCGGGACCGCCCCCACGCCATGATGTCGCTGCAATCGACCACTGGTTTCAAGTACTTGACCTGCATCCGGCCCTGAACTCCTGTACCGAAGACACCAATGCATTCAATTTTGGACGGCGCCATAAACTTTGCGACAATTTGACCGGCCACTGCCGTCCTGACATTTGTTAGGTAACACTCATCCAGCAGAATGCTCGCCAGAAAACCGTCTCGTTGGGAAAACAGCAATATGAGACCATCGCTGGTCGGAAGGTCGATTTTATAATTTTCATAAAATCCGGAGGCGATCTTGATGGCGAAGTAGTCGTCATCTTTTATATACCCGTATTTAATATGGACATCACCCGGCGGTTTCTCAAAGATCATTTCACCCACCGGGGGCACCACGACCCGACCCTGTGAATACGCGATAAAGCCGTCTTCGATATATTTGGCAACATCTAATTTGTCCACAACCTGCTTGATCTGCTCTAATTGGTATGTCCGTGCCAATTTATGCTCCCTGCTATTGAATCATTTATTATACTCAGGATAAATTAAGATAAGAAGTCTATTTCATACTTATTGTCTAAAGCACAGTTACACCAACCATATTGCAGTGTCAATGAAAAAAATGGCTGGTTTCTAGCGGGTTTGCACTGGGGGTCCAACCAAAGTCGAGGTACTCAACAAATTTTTCGCCACTTGGTTTGTGCCCGTGCCAGCTCCCGGCCGTCCTGTTGGCGGGTGAGGCTGTGGTGAAATATGGTGCTGTCCGGGTCCTGCGGGGAGCAGGTGGCGAGTATCTGATCTTCATAAAAAGCTTCCGCCAGAAAGTTGATTTCTAATTCTGAAGGGACCGAAGCGTTCAGTGTAGCAGCCGGGATACCTTCGACAACCCACTCCACAAATTTCACATTGTTCACGTGCTGGTTGATATCGAGATCGGAAAAGCGGACAGCAAAACACTTTTCGTGAACAGGGTTGCTCAGGGCGGGCAGTTTATCCAGCCGGTCCTTCAAAATGTGACTCCCCTCAATTGGTTTGAGCCTTGCGACAAAAGGGGCGATACGCACCGGGCGCCGCTTTTGCAGATCAATGACCAGCCAGGCTGAAATTGCAGCGGCTATGATTTGATTATCAGCATCGTACATTTTAAAATCCCGCAACGCAAATAATTGTTGCGTGCCGGACGGCCAGGTGTTGACCTGGATCTGATCGTTCCAACCGGGATGGCCGGCAATTTTGATCTTGAGGCGGGACAGCAACCAGGTATAATTTTCAGCCAGCAGCTGGTGAATCGAAACACCCAGCGCCGCTGCATGCTTGCTGGCTGCTTCCTGCATGAAACTGAACATTGAAAGGATCGAAAGCCGATTGCGGCAATCGACTTCATAGGATCTGATCCGGTAGTCTTCGCGCCAAACATTCGTATCGCCGGCGGCGCCGTTGGCCTGGTTTAATATGTCGCCCCTGTCCATAATAATTCATCCGTATCGGTTAAAAAATTGGCTTGCTATTCAAAACGCGGACACACCGTAATCGAAAATGATCAATCACGAAAACACGAAATGACGAAAACATGAAAAAAAAGCCTGGAAAATTTCTGTGTTTTAGCCGCCGCAAGGCGGATGTATTCGTGTTAAATAACTTTTCCTTAAAATGCGGGTTTCCTATTTACCACGGACCTTTGACCACTGACAACCAACAAACTATAAATTTTTATTCTGCATTTCGTATGTTTGCCGCGCCATAGTCATGATGAACGCATGACGAACGCGGGTCCTCATCTTCTTTCAACCTAATTAATCCAAAATCTCAAATCCGCAATCGAAAAATCCCGCAACCCGTGCCCCACACCACGCACTTCCCAATAGCCCGTATTTATTGACAAAGCTAAAAGTGATGACTAAATTAAATTATTACTGCTTATTTTGGAGGTAATCCCAATGTCCGAAAATATGATGGCGATCAAATTGTTTGATGATGGCGTAGCCGCCTATCTTAGAAACGATTTTAAGGCCAGTATAAAATACTTCTCCCAGGCCCTAAAACACGATCGCAAATTTGCGCTGGTTTACTCAAGTCGCGGTGCGGCGCATCTGAAAACAAATAAGATAAAAAGGGCCATAACCGATTTTACGCGTGCCATACGGCTCGATCCTGCATATGCCCGGGCTTTTCACCTGCGCGGTCTGGCCCATGAAAAAGCCGGGGAAGTTGCCAGGGCCTACCGGGATTTTGACAGTGCCATTGAAATTGATCCCGACCTGACAGCTGCCTATCGCAGCCGCAATTCAGTGCTGGATAAAGAGGTTGATGATCGGAGAGATTTTGAAGATTTTGAAGATTTTGAAATGGCCGAACATTTAAAGGCGATGACAGTCGCTCTGTTCACCGGTGAGAAGAAAGCAGCCTAATTATTGAATATTTAAGGAATTCTTTCCATTTTAAAATGACGGAGCAAAGCGACATCGATAAATATTCAATTTACAATCTTCAATTTTCAATTGCGGCTCGTCCGGCTGTCGGGGATTCTTGTGCTTTACGCGCAATCTCCCGCACCCGGGGATCAGGGTCGTCCACAAATCGGGCGAGGCTTTCTGCGGCTTTGGGGTGAGAGATTTGTCCCAGCGAAAAGGCGGCCGCCGCCCGCACCTGGGAATCTTGATTTTTACGAAAAATGAATGACCGTTTGGGCAGCAAGAGTTGAAAAAGTGAATCAACACACAGCGGTTTGGCAATCTGGCCCAGCGCCCGACAGCAGGCGATGCGCAATTGATCGCTATCGGTGGAATTTAGCAATGCAATCAAATCGGCCTCTATATTCGGCGGTCTGAGGTTTCCCAGGCATTTGACGGCACTGGCCGCCAAAGCGGGTTTCTGGCTCTGCAAAAATTCCTGCAGCCATTCAATCACATGGCTGTCTTCCAAACGCTCCACGACACGATAGGCAGCCCGGCGCACGTTAGCATCATCATCGCCCAGGGCATGGAACAGTTCGGTTTTCAAATCCGAGGTCAGGGTGTCGATAATCTCCAGAATTCGCGCACGCTCTTCTGCGCTGATTTCCAGCACCAGCAAATGTTTGAGTCGATCGACCGCTTTGGGCCCACATTTTTCCAGCAAGATGGCTGCGATCTGACGCGCGCGGTAATCATCTTCGCGTTTAATAATCTCGATCAGCATCAGCATCGCCGCAGATCCCAGACTTCCCAGCAATTGTGCGGCATTGCGCTGTCGCCCAGGATCAGCCGACTTGAGGTCCTCTACCAGAAGCTCCTGAGCCAGCGGCTCCAGCCTTCGATTCATGCTTCTGGCAAACAGTTGGGTATTGGAATCTTTAGCTTCTTTAAACTTTTGAAATCGTTTGTGCAAATGTCCGAGAGCCCTGGATGCCAGAGGATATTCAACAAACTGAATAAAGAGTGTTACCAACCGGCTCAGTAACGAAGCCATCTCGACTGTCATCTTGGGATCTTTTTCACTGCCGAATTCAAGTAATAGCGAATCTATCACAATCTTGGCAAAATCATGCTGATAGGCCAGCGTCAAACGATCCAGCACCTTGCGCCAGACCTCGATGACTTTCTTGCGCATAACCGGTTCACGCCCTTGAAGCCCCAGGTATACCCGGTATACGGTCTGCTCAATCAGGGCCGGCTTTCCATCGAAAAATAGATCATTGACCTGTTCGGGCAGCTGCTCCAGGTATTTTTCAAATTGTTCCGGTGCAATCGGCTCGTCTCTGAGTCCCTTGAGCATAGCCATGGGTTGGTCACCGGCAACCGCTTCTACATTGCCGGCCGACATGCTATGCGCAACCTGAATTTCATAAAGCTGCTGATCAAACAAAATGGCGGACAACCCCTGATCCGCTGCCAGATTCGTCCAAAAGTCCGAGTTTACTTCCGTTTCAGGTAAATCACCCAGCACCCCGATAAATGTTTCCAGCTGATGGATGGATATAGTTTCCAGAAATGTGAGGCTTTCCAGGCCGATCTCATCAAGCAGACTCTTGAAATTATCAGTCAGTCCCCGAAACTCCGTTGTACCCGAGGTATCCAGTTTCTCCCCGTTTACCAGCAGGGTGTCTCCTGTCTGTGAAAAAGCCAGAACCCGTTGAAGGGTGAAAAATCGCTGCATTGTCCCCAGCAGCTTATTAATCGTGTTGGCCACCGATTTGCTTTTTAGCGGATAAAGCTTGATCACCCGGGCAGCAGCAACCAGCGCACGCAGGATCTCCGGGATGACTTTCATCTCATGCGGACCGAGCGGCGAGGTCAGTTCTGAGGTTGGTGCTGCCGTCGAAGGACCCCGGACACCGGCAGCGGCGGTACCCTGCCCGGCCCCGACAGCTGCTTTGACCTTCACCGAATATTGTACCTGCTTTAACTCAATATTGCGCAACTGATGTTCGATAGAAAACTTTTCCCAAAAACCCGCACCAAATTTATTTTTGCCTGTGTTACCGAGGACCTGCAGCAGGACTTCAAGTTCCTTCTCGGTAAGACCGCTGTGGAATGCGATGCCTTTCAGCTCAACGCGATTTAGCAGTTTCAAAAAAGTATCCGCCACCAGCTTAAACTCGGAAACATCGATTTTCTGTCCATTGATCAGGATGGAATTTTTAACCTGAACAATATTCAAGGTTTCATTGCCTTCCAAAACACTTTCGAGGGAAGCTTTAAACTGGCGGTTGATTTTGACAATTGATTTGCTGCCCGGCGGATATAGTTTAATATTGCGCACGGCCACCATGAAATCCCGTATAATTTCAGGAATGCGCTTAAAATCATCAGGCTTCAAAGGAATATCTACTTCAGCCGCCTCACCGGGTGCATCAACCGTATACTCTATGGCTTCCTGACCGTTAAAGTTGCGATTGTTGGCAATGGCCTGCATTTTTTCGTAACGTCCGGCTTTTTGCTGATTGGTGGAACGCTTAAAATGATATGCCAGTGTTGCCGCGGAAGGCAACAATTGCTGCTCGTAAAGGCCTTCCTGGTAATTGCCGATCCGTTCGTGCAGCTCGTGCTTACGATCTTGCTCAATAGCTCCGTAAGTGATGGATAGAACCTGTTTTCCCAGGATGCTGATAACATCGTCATTGAGTTGAAAATTCGTACTGATAAGCCCCTGGGCACGCGCCTGGTCAATAAATTCCAATACCTTGGCTTCCATTTGTTCAGAGCTTCCCACCAGCATGCTTAGGGAGACGTCCCCGCCAAGGGCCGAAACCTGATCTAAAATCAGGCGGCTTTCTTCATCCAGTGCCGCAATTTTATGGGAAACAATCTCTTCCAGAGTTTTGGGCAAATATCCTTCTTCAAGGGTTTCGAGGGTCCATTGCTGGCCCATCAGGGTAATTTTGTGATCAAGAACCAGTTTGCGCAATAATTCACTGATAAAAAGCGGATTACCCTGGCTGATGCGGGCCAGCTCTCCATCGAAACCCTGCGGCAGGGTGATGTTCGGGAACAAGGCATGGATGTGTTTGGCAATGTCGTCAGCGCTCAGCGGCGTAAGGGTCAGCTTGCGGATGCCGAGTGGCTCTTGATAGATCTCGCAGAATCTTCGCAGGGGAATCTTATGTTCGGCACTGTCGGGTTCCTGGCTGCTGTCGGCCGCCGCGCAGACACACAAAGAAAATTTGTTGAGCTGTAACAGCTGGCGCAGCAGAAGCAGGGAGGCCTCGTCTGCGAAATGCAGATCATCCAGAAACAAAATAACCGGACGGCTGCCGGCTGCCTTCATAAATAGATGGGCCAGTGCTGAAAAAATGCCCTTGCGATTCGTGGACTCATCTTCATCTTTTGCCGGTGTTGCATCCGGTGCCAGTTGCGGCAGGAACCGGGCAATATAGGCCAGGTGCGCTTCCTTAAGGCTGGAAATTATAGCGGTCCCCTGGTCTCCTCGATAGTTCAGCAGATTGACCAGGATTCTGGTCATCAGGTAGTAAGGTCGAAACATTTCCTGAGGATCACCGCTGACTTTTACGCGCCAGGCTTTGGTGCGTGCCAGACTACGCCGTATTGTCTCTAAAAACTCGGATTTCCCAATGCCGGCCGTGCCTTCAGCAATCAGCATCTTGTTTTGTTTCTGCCCGAACTTGTTCAAAGCTTCGGTTACCTCGAACAGCTGAGGGCCTCGGCCCACCAGTTTGACCTCTTCGAGCTGATTGATGGCGGTTTTGTCAAATACGGCCTCCTGAACAACCTCACCAGCATTCACCAGGCAGTCCCGTCCGATACTTTTGGCAAAATATAGGGCAACATCCGCCTGTTGTACCAGGCTTTTGCCGGTTTTCGCGTCTTCGGGAGCCGATGCAATCCCGAGACTCAGCGTTATTGGCAGGGCCTTACCATTACCGTTTGGTCGGAAGGGTTCCGAGCGAACTTTATTGAGCAGACGATTACCCATTTTCAGGGCCGATTGTTTGTCGCAATGCGCAAACAACATCATGAATTCATCACCGGCGTATCGAATGGGCAGTCCCTCTTCACCGGTCACCGCACGCAGCATGTCCGCCACCCAGATCAGCGCCGCATCCCCGACCTGATGCCCGTATGTGTCGTTAACACCTTTAAAATTGTCAACGTCTATCATAATTAACGATAGGGGATCTTTGGAAAGCTTGTCCCAGGATACTTTGGCATGGAAGTATTGCAAGAGAAATCGCCGGTTGTAAATACTGGTGAGTTCATCCTCAAAGACCAGGCGTGTGGGATCTTTACCCGTAAATTCAAGCAGATTGGCAAGGTCTTGTTGTTGCATAATTTAGAAATACCGATCGGGTAACATCCGAGAAATCGATGATTCCGGATGAACAAGGAATTACTAATAATTTTATGCGGTATTCATTTTTTTTGCAAGAAAATACTTAAATAACATATATTATCAGTTAGTTATAATGATCTATGAAAAAAGTGCAACTAGCGCAGAGGAGGGTAAATTGAATATATCCGCCTAGGGCGGGGGACGGATATCGGAAGTGGGAAGTCGGAATGCGGAAATCGGATATTTCCGCATTCCGCATTCCAACTTCGACTCGACTGAGCTCGTCGCAGGCCGAATTCATTTTCATCTTGCCCTGATCCCGGTGGCGCTGATGCCTTTGATATAGAACTTTTCATCGTTGAGAATGCTTAAAAAGATGACCAGGAAGGCCACCGAGGCTTGCAGCATCAAGGGTTTACCCCAACGTTGCAAAAGCCGGAGGGCTTCAAAGGCAAGGCGTCTGAGGGTGAAGTCGTAGTTCTTTACTTCGAACCCTCAGCAACGCAGGATCTGAAGCTCTCCGGCTTTGCCCCTGGGTAAACAACTTGGCAAAAAACGATCCCATCCTTCGAATTCACCGATGGGGATATCCAAGAATTAGTCGTATTTCTAGGATATCAGAAATAATTTCAGATCATTATCTACCCTTTGCCATGTTGTTTATGCAACTAAGGGGTTTATTCTGGTACAGGATGTCCAGGTGTTTGTTGCGCACCTAGCCTGATTTGTGCCTGATATAGGTCGAAAACAATCCGTCCAGCAATTGACTGCCGTCAGGTCTGGTAACCAGATCGCTTCGCCCGCTATAGCAATATTGCATCGCTTCCAGCAGCAGGCTGCGCTGGGCCTTCAGATCTTTGACATGGTAGCTGATTAGATGGATCAATGTCCGTTGTGCTTCCTTCAGGCTTGCCTCTGAAACGGCATCGAAGAGGATTTTGACGGCCTGCGGTCCGGCAGGCGGCGTATGTGCTGTCGGATCAATGACAGCAGAACGGCATTTTTAAAGCGGCTGCACCAAATTGTAGTTCAGCGCTGACGACAGCTTGAAAAATTCGGTTAGATCAAATAAAGGCATTGTTACTCCTGCAGTTCCGCTTCAATTTTTTGGACATCGTCCGCCACGGCGTTTGCAAGGTCATTCAGATCTTGTCCCCGCAGCTTCAATAATTCCAAAATGCCCGGCGCGATTGGATCCAGACCTCCTGACGGCCCGGCTGGATAGCCCGCAGTTTTAGCCAGAACGTCAGCCAGGTGGATCATACAGGCCAGCTTGTTTTCCTCCGAGCAGGAAGGCTGATGGTGATATCGGATAGCGATAACCTGAGCCTCCGGAAAACGCCAGAGTCGACACGCCCGGGACATGATCTCGGCATGATCAAACCCGATTATGGATTTTTCGGCTTCAAAAATCGGTAGTCCTTGTTGACTGTCAAACTGCTTAAATTTATTCTTGTTTTTAACCACATATGGATCGAGGATAATTTTCCCGGCATCATGCAGCAGGCCGGCGGTAAATGCATCCTCGACCATCCCTTCATTACACGATTCGGCTATTCTTTTGGCTGCAAAAGCACAGGCCAGGGAATGCTTCCACATTTCATCGGGGTCGACTCCGTAACCCCGCAACTTTTTATTGAGCAACGCTGATGAGGCTGAGATGGTAATCATTTGGCCCAGTGTTCTCTGACCGAGCAAAACCGAGGCATGCGGAATTGAAGATATCATGCCGCTGACCCCGTAATACGCTGAGTTGGCCAGGGTCAAAACCTTGGCCACCATTGCCTGGTCGGTCTCGATGACCTTGGCCAGGTCCTTTAAGCTCGATTCAGGATCCGACAGAATATCCCGGGCTTTTAAAATGATATGGGGCATGGGAGGCAGATAGACCAGGCTGCGCAATATTTTGGCTTTAAGGCCCGTAACGTTACCCTGTTTTACGGCATCGATTTGTGCTGAATCAGATGCTGTCTGTTGCTCGCTTGAGCGGTCCGCGGGGTGTTGTGGGTGATTCTGCCGATCCAGGCTGAATTTCAATTTCAATGCCATCTCGAAATCACAGGCCGGGCAGGATAACTCAACGACATCTTGAGCAGTGACAATCCGGTCTGTTCTGATCCCACTGACCATTCTGCAGTTTGGGCATTCTACTTTCATGACCTGTTTTCCGGAATAGAATTCTTTGGGGTAGAAATTTGACTATCCATTAATTCTAATCAGATACTAGCTAAAAATCAAGCCGCATAAGAAGATCTTGACAGGCGAAGTGGAAACATCCATAAGATAAAGGTTAAGTGGTTCAGGATTCAACGTTCTGGGTTGAGCCCCCCCCCCAACCAACTCATATCAAGAAGATTATGATAGCATCTCCCGTCAAAATTACCGTCAACAACGCACTGCAACGAATTATTCTCTGGTCTTCGGTGGTCCTCTACACCGCCTGCCTGCCTTATGTAATTTTGGCTTATCGTTCGATCGTTAAGCATTTTTCGACCCAGATTGCCGGCAGGATCCCGCTTTTCATAATCATTGCATTGGCGGCAATCTATGCCACAATCTGTATTAAAAAAAAAAGGGCCGCAAGCTGTCTCATCGTTCTTGCGGTCAGCGCATTAATTGTTATTTTTGTCATGTACTTTGAAGCCAATGCCAACAAATATATCCACATTCCCGAATATGTTCTGATGTCCTGGATTTTGTATCATGCACTGGCTCTTGATTACAAAGGCAGCGGCATTCTGCTGCTGGTTTTTATCTGTGCGGCGATGCTGGGAGTCCTGGATGAAATCATGCAGGGAATGCATCCGCAAAGGACCTATGGCTCGACGGATATGATTATCGACGCTGCCTCGAGTTTCATCGGCTGCCTGTCGTTAATGGGGCTTAAACAGCCGCTAAAAGGGAATTGGACCTGGTGCAGGGATTTCAGGCAATTCAGGGGTCCTCTTGCAGTCATTTTCATTGGAGCGGTAACTGCCGTGCCCATGTGCAGCTTTTTGTTCGAGGTTCGGGACCAGGGCGGTTTTATCAATGGTTATCCCCGCTGGCTGTTGGCCGGAAACAGTCTTTTGGTAGCAGCATGTTTTGCGGTGATCGTGTTTCACTGGCGGCGCAGGCAACATTACGGCATGCCGGGGCCTGAGATTAAACCAACCGCTGTTGCCGTTCACACCACAGCTATACTATGGTTAATATGCCCCCTGGCGATTCTGATGAGCATGCATGCCCTGGTTCTGTGGGTGGCGGTGGCTGGTATAAATTTTCGGTAACTATTCTTTAAAAAAATTGGGACAACGATTAGCACAGATCAGCACAGATAAAATTATAGTAGCCTCTACGCCGCAGGCAGTTCACTTTTGACCTGCAGCCGTTTCCAGGCAAGTCAAAAATATAAAAAATCCTCTGTGAATCGAGCGAAGCCCCGCGTGGCGGAATGCAAGCTCGGTCAAAGAAAAAAAATTGACGATCCGTGTTCATCCGCGTCCCCTATAATAAAAACGATAGGGGAGAAATTAAATGGAAGAAAAAGTAAAAGCAATATTGGATTACTTCGAGCAAATCAATGCTATCCCGCGCTGTTCTAAAAATGAAGAACAGATCGGCCTGTGGTTGAAGCAGTGGGCCGCAGCAAAACAGCTTGCGGTCAATGAGGATGCAGCCGGCAACCTGCTGGTCACCGTGCCGCCGACACCGGGTTATGAAAATGCACCGGTTATTGTGATTCAGGGCCACATGGACATGGTATGCGAAAAATCTCCCGACTCGACCCATGATTTTTCCAGGGACCCCATCAAAAATATTATTGACGGCGATTGGCTGCGGGCAGATAACACCACGCTGGGAGCGGATAACGGCATTGCCATTGCTCTGGCAATGGCGGTGGCCGGCGATGCCGGCATTGCGCATCCGCCGTTGGAGCTGTTGTTTACGGTGGACGAGGAAACCGGATTAAACGGTGCCAAAGAACTCGAAGCCGGATTCATCAAAGGCCGGGTACTGCTTAATGTAGATTCGGAAACCGAAGGCGTGTTCACTGTCGGCTGTGCCGGAGGAAGACACACGCATATATCCCGTAAGCTGGCGTTGACGGATCTGGCTGAAGAAAGTCAATTTTTCAATTTGAATATCAGCGGATTGCACGGTGGCCACTCGGGCATCGATATTATCAAGCAACGGGCCAGCGCCAATAAAATCCTGGCGCGCACCCTGCACCGCTTAGCCGCCGTATACGACATTCAGCTGGTATCAATCAAAGGCGGGACCGCTCATAATGCGATTGCCCGGGACGCTGTTGCCGTCTTCGCATGCACCGCCGGGAAATCCGACGATTTAGCCGGGGTGGTTTCCGAAACTCAACGCACCATCTTAACTGACTATGACACCATTGAAAAAAATTTAGCCATAAACCTGTCGGCGGCCGAATCCGCTGCCCAGCATAAAACGGCCCTGAGCGCAGCGGAAACCCGGGCCGTCATCAATCTGCTACTAGCCCTGCCCCATGGGGTGATGGGATTGTCAGCTGCTATCACAGACCTGGTAGAAACCTCCAACAACCTGGCAACTGTTGAAATAAAAGGAGATTCGCTGCAAATCCTGACCAGCCAGCGCAGTCTGACCGGATCCAGGTTAGATGAGATCAGCGCCACAATCGGTGCCACCGCAGCCCTTGCCGACGCGGACACCCGATGTGACAGTGAATACCCACCCTGGACACCGAACATGCAATCCGCTCTGCTTGAGCTCTGCCAGAAGGTCTATAACCAGGTTTTTGACCAGCAGGCCAAAGTTAAATCGGTTCATGCAGGGTTGGAGTGCGCCATTATCGGAGATAAATACGAGGGAATGGACATGATATCATTCGGCCCGGACCTGCGAGACCCCCATTCGCCCAATGAAGGGCTCTATATCCCGTCTCTTGAAAAAATATGGCAATTTATGGTAGCGCTATTAGAATCATATGGTAGTAAGTACTAGTTTAGAGATTAAAGTGGCTGTGTACTGGGAGCAGTTCAATGAATAGCAAATTCTAAATAACAAATCACAATTTACAAATATCAAATAGTATCCAATAACCAATATTCAAATATCCAAATCCGTCCTGAATATAATTTTGTAGAAACTACTATCAGGGAAAATGCGAGAGGTGTTCCCTTTGAAACTCAAATCGACTAAGGTTGTCGATGGCCAACCTCATTTTGGTCATTGGTCATTGAAAATTGTGATTTATTTGAAATTTGGTGCTTGGAGTTTGTAATTTTATCCTCCGGTGCTAAACCCTAACAAATCTTAAGAATTAAATATGGAGCACATCGTTATTATCGGTGGTGGCGGTACCGGGGCGGCTTTGGCCCATGACCTGACACTGAGAGGGTTTGAGGTCTCTCTTTTCGAACGGGGGGAATTTTTTTCCGGCACCACCGGCCGACACCACGGCCTGCTGCACAGCGGCGCGCGCTATGCCGTTCATGATCCGGTGGCCGCCCGGGAGTGTATTCAGGAAAATAAAATCCTGCGCCAAATTGCCCCCCAGGCCCTTGAGCAAAATGACGGTCTGTTTGTAGCGATCAATGATTCGGATCTGCAATACCGCCCGGAATTTCTGGATAGCTGCCGCAGTTGCGGCATACCGGCCACAGAACTGACCGCTGATCAGGCCCGGGCCTTCGAACCCGCTTTAAATCCCGCTTTGAAGCTGGCCGTCCGGATACCGGATGCCACCATGGATGCCTGGCGCCTGCCAATGCACTTCCTGGCCACCGCCAAAGCTAACGGTGCCCGGTTTCACCGCTACTGCGAAGTCGTCGATTTTCACAAATCCAGCGGGACGGTTGCGGCAGTACGCGTTTTCGATCATAAAACCCATCGTGAATATGATGTGCCGGGTGATCTCTTCATCAATGCGGCCGGTGCCTGGGCCGGGCGGATCTGTGCATTGGCGGGAATCAACCTACCGCTGCAGCCCGGACCCGGTGTTCTGGCAGCTGTCAATGGCCGTTTAACCAATATGGTCATCAACCGGCTAAACCGGGCCGGGGAAGCCGACATTATCATTCCCCAGCGCGGGCTTTCGGTGCTGGGAACCACCGTCTGGCTGGCAAATGATCCGGATACCATAAAATATCCGCCGGAACATGTCGCAAAGATCATAAAGCAGTGCACCGAGATGGTTCCGTCAGTCAAAGAAACTGCCATCCATTCAGTCTGGTGTGCGCCGCGCCCACTGATTGTACAGGAACAGGCTCAAGATCCCCTGCGAATCAGCCGAACCTTTGACTGCTTCGATCACAGAGAAACAGACGATCTGGAAGGCCTGATTTCATTGATCGGCGGCAAAGCCACCACCTTGCGTGCCATGGCCGAAAAAACCGTCGATCTGATCTGTAAAAAAACCGGCCGAAATATCGCCTGCAGAACAAAGACCGAAAAATTGCTTCACTACCGGATGTTTTATAAAGGAGTATAGCTAATCTTAATAGTATAGGACGCGGATCTTCGCGGATAAACCCCAACGTTGCAAAAGCCGGAGGGCTTCAGAGGCAAGGCGTCTGAGGGTGAAGTCGTAGTTCTTTACTTTGAACCCTCAGCAACGCAGGATCTGAAGTTCTCCGGCTTTCCCCCTGGGTAAACAACATGGCAAAAAACGATCCCATCCTTCGAATTCACCGATGGAGATATCCAAGAATTAGTCATATCTCTATGATATCGGCTATAAGTTCAGATCATTATCTAACCTTTGCCATGCTGTTTATGCAACTAAGGGGTAAACACAGATAATAAACAGTAGGACAGCCCACGGTGGCTGCCGTTTACGGAACTATGAAAACCGGTGGTTTCTTACTCGAAAATAGTTTTTGCCGCAGGCGGATTGCGTTGGATTACTTTCTTCCCTCCGGGCCACAGGCCCTATGGGCCGGTGGCAGGAAAGTTAGCCAAATAAAAAATCCAGTTAATCTTGTAAATCCTGTCAAAAAAAAATATAAAATAAGAAACCATTCAATACTTAGTAATTTTAAAACTAAAAAACTCTCTGTGCCCTCTGCAACTCTGCGAGAAATTTTACATGCCAATTAAAAAAGTAATATTTAAAATACTGCGCTACAAACCGGGTCACATCGATCCAGCCCGGTTTCAGGAATTCACCCTCGAAGTGGATCCGGCGACAAGCGTCCTCGACGCTTTAGAATTTATACGCCTTAAACAGGATTCAACTTTAATGTACCGCCACTCCTGCCATCACTCCTCCTGCGGCACCTGTGCCTGCAGAATCAACGGCATTGAACGACTAACCTGCATTACCAAAATTCAAGAACTGGCAGACGACACCATCACCCTGACACCCCTTGAGGGTTTTAAACCCATTGGTGATCTGGTCGTCGATATGAACCGATTCTATGATGATATATCCGAAGAGTGGAGTTATTTGAAAAAAGCTGAAAAAGTAAAATCAATAGATCTGCCGGCGGGTATCGGTCATTTTAGCCGCTTCGAGAACTGCATCGAGTGCGGTGCCTGTGTCTCAGCCTGTCCGGTCCGCCATAAAAATGCCCCCTTTATAGGACCTGCCGTTCTTGCAGCCTTGAATTGCGAGTTGAAGAAAGCTCCGCAGGGAGCAAAAGATCTAATGGCGATTGCGGGAAGCAAACGGGGTGAACACCTGTGTGAAAGAGCCCTTAACTGCAGCCGGGTTTGCCCCACAGGAGTTTATCCGGCGCGTCACATTGCGGATCTGCGCAGGCTAATTGAAAAGAAGAATTTAGAAAAAACCGCAAATCCTAAATAATTTACTATTGAGTCCCTTAAAAACCCGCCATTGAACAAAGATGATTCTCTCGCCCACATCGTTCAAGTCCACAAAGTTAGCAGAGACCAAAACACCCGGGTAATCTGCGAGTTCTGTGATAGACTTTACGAATCTGCTTGATGCATGAATGATAAAATGATAGTGCTTTTAAAAAAAACTACACCGTTCTTGGACATTGAGCGGAATCGCTTAATTATTCTGAAGCTGATCCGAAGGACTGATAACGCCTTGGCCGCCTTTGTTCAAAACATGGGTATAGATCATTGTCGTCCTGACATCTTTGTGGCCTAATAGCTCTTGAACTGTCCTGATATCATACCCCGATTCTAAGAGGTGGGTAGCAAAGCTATGCCTCAAAGTGTGACAGCTCACCTGCTTGTGGATACGCAATATTTTCGTTGCTTTTTTTATAGCCCGCTGGACAGTCTTTTCATCAATATGATGTCGTCTAGTTTTGCCTGACCTGGGATCAACTGAGCGGTTTTTGGAAGGGAAAACGTACTGCCAACCCCACTCTTTGTTTGCGTTCGGGTATTTTCGCTCTAAAGCATAAGGTAAATAAACTTCACCATATCCTTCCGATAAATCATTTTCATGTAGTGCTTTAGCTTTTAATAATTGGCGCATCAGGGCATCTTTAATAACTTGAGGCATAACCGTTCTTCTGTCTTTTTTCCCTTTACCGTCACGCACAGTGATCTGGTTCATTTCAAAATCGACATCTTTCACCCTCAACCGGACACATTCCATTATACGTAATCCCGCACCGTAAAGTATATGGCCGGCTATCCGATATACCCCTTCAAGGGTGGACAATACAGGCTCTACTTCACTTCTCGAAAGAACAACCGGAACTCGCTCAGATCGTTTTGCACTCTTTACATTTTTTAACCATTCCAAATCTTGATTTAAAACTTCTTTGTAAAGAAATAGTACTGCGCACTTTGCCTGATTTTGGGTACTTGCCGCGACATTACACCGGACAGCTAAATCCGTTAAAAATTGCTCTACCTCCTCTGCACCCATAGACTTTGGATGCTTTTTGTTGTGAAAAAGGATAAATCGTCTGTTCCAATCCACATAAGTTTTTTCAGTCCGAATACTGTAACCGCAACGCCGGATTCTATATCGCAGTTGATCCAAATTTTTAACCTTGACATCCCCCATAGAACCTCCTTTTGAATAGGTTACCTTTCAGTTAAACCATGTAAATGTTTTTGTCAATATTTATTTACATAATTTTACAAATTTTTTACTTTATTATTTATTTATAGGCTAAAATCATTGTATATCATTTATATCAGTTTTCATTTATTTTCTCATACATAATTGAAATTAAAGATTAATCGATTAATGAAACAGAAAAGTTGATAAATGGCAGGCTAAAAAATAAAATTGGAATTTGCGGTTTAATCTTTATTATATTACAATAATTCTAAAAAAATAATCGAGATTAAAAAAGGTGTATTTTGCGCATTTCATTAGCGTGTTATACACCTGGTAATAATAACGCGATATAATAATATCAATAGGTTAAAAGCATTCATTTGAGTGTTATACACCAAAAGAGGTGTATTTTCAATTTAGCATTATGACCTTTTTTGACCGTCAATTAATAGTAGGACATACCGCTAGCGCGGAGAAATAATTAGAATATTTATAACCCACTGAAATTAAACTTTTAAATCCGATTTTTTCCCTATTTCACAGTTAAATCTCA
>CACVKW010000218.1 GCA_902749685.1 Olavius sp. associated proteobacterium Delta 1
TCATCGTCGCCATGGTCACTTGTTTCAGAATCGATACAAGTCTATTTTGTGCCAGGTCGCAGATCCGCCTCTGGAGGAAAGATCTGTACCTATTGGAACTGGTGCGCTATTTTCACTTGAATCCCTTGCGAGCCGGAATCGTGGAGGGATTAAAGGGGTTGGATACTTACCCTTACTGCGGACATTACGCCCTGATGGGAAAAACAGAGCCTGGTTTTCAAGATGTCGATTATATACTTAATCTTTTTGGTGGCAAGGTTCTGGAA
>CACVKW010000219.1 GCA_902749685.1 Olavius sp. associated proteobacterium Delta 1
GCTTAGTCGATCCAAAAAATTATCTCGATCAGAATCATCCTTAAAAATGGCTTTGCGCTCAATACCTCTTATGATGATATGTTGTAGTGCGCCAGGCGCATCTATGCGGGCTTTACGTGGCATACAGGATCAATATCACAGCTGCTTTTATATGTAAATATATAACGGACGTCCCTCTTTTTCCTATGATGAATCCTCATCGCCCAGCGCGGATGACTATCTGATCCCGCTGGAAGCGGGATTATCCGATTGAAATCTCCCTTTAAAAAATCCAGCTGAGGCCATACCGGTGAGCTATACTCAAATCCGCCAGAATTTTCGATACCAACGTAAAAAATCAAATCTTAACAACAAAACCTGCTTTGGTTATCCAAGTGCATAATGTTTGCGTTAATGCCCGTTTCAATATGTTGGGTTGCAGCTAATACCGGTACACAATTCTCATTTTTCGATTCATTCGCTTCGGAAAAGCAGCTTCTTATCTTTAGATCCCGTTAATACCACGCTGGGTAAAGCTGTTCCCTGAAAGTACGATTTTGTCGTCCAGAACATAATCAAAGGTCAGAGAGTACCCGTAGAGGAGGAAGGGTACGCTAATAAGGATCAAAGCCGAGTATCTATGTTCCACCCAAAAACCTTTTTTAGAAGTGGTATTCGTCTTTGAGGGCGATGTCGACTTAGTTATCTGTTTAGTTTGTTTTCGGGATTTCCTCTTCATAACAAACAGAGTGAATTAATTATCCTCCAAACGCAAGAAAAACCAACTGAATATTAGCCCACGAATGATAATGACGGCGATGGACTTTTTATTGTAATGGTTCGCAAAAAGGCCTGGTTCAAGTATCTGCAATTTAACACAAAATAGGATAGCGAATGTATGGGTTAGACATTACAGATTTGTCTTGAAATATATTTATCTATCGCTTAGTTACTTAAATAACCTCCTTCAAGAGTTACATAAGCGACATCATTCGACGTACTATGTTGATTTTATGTTTTTATGTGTTTTTTCAATATTTCAATAAAATAATAAGGTTATGATCTATAATTGTAGTTGGCAATCTTTCTATCGCCTCTCCATAGGATTTTTTGTGAAGGTAAGACTTAAATTATGCCAATCTCGCTCCTAACGGGAGCGGGTTATTCTGTTAGGGGCTAAAAATATCTAATTTCTTTACAACTTTCCACATATCAAATTCGGTTACTCATCAACTTTAGCGACAATTCGTCACAAACCCAGTTGCTTTTTAAGGAAGGAGGAGATGAGGAAATGAAACTAAAAATAGTCTATGGGATTATGTTTTTATTAATTGGCCTGCCGCTTACTGCATTTTCAGCCCCAGAAATTACGGTACCGGCCGATGTGACTTTGGAATGTGATTCGAGTACCGACCCGTCAAATACCGGTACGGCAACGGCATCAGATCCCATTTGTTCGGAACCCGTGATATCCTTTAACGACGCAAGTGTACCGGGATTTTGTCCCGCCGAATTTACGGTTACACGAACATGGACGGCGACCAACTCATGCGGTAGCGCCTCGATGGATCAGACAATCACGGTTGTAGACACCACCGTCCCACCAATTACGCTGCCAGCCGATGTAACTGTGGCATGTGATACGAGTACCGATCCGTCCGAAATTGGCACTGCCACGGCAGTAGACAATTGTGGTTCAGACCCAACAATCGACTACAGCGATGTTACGGAGAATGGCGTAATCACCCGGACATGGACAGCGACCGATGATTGTGGTAACAGCAGCTCGGGAGATCAAACTATCACTGCGGAGGATACAACCGCCCCATTAATTACAGTACCGGCCGATGTGACTTTGGAATGTGGTTCGAGTACCGACCCGTCAAATACCGGTACAGCGACAGCAACAGACGATGATGATCTCGACCTATCAATCGATTACAGTGACAATCAGATAGATGACGTCATCACCCGAACATGGACGGCGACCGACGATTGTGGAAATGAAGACATAGGTATTCAGACAATCACTCTCTTGTGTCAAGGGACGGGTACGATCATCGTCGGAAAGCAGACCAATCCGGTCGGTGAACCTGATAGCTTCACCTTTAGCGGTGATGCCAGCGGAACCATCGCCGACAGCGGGCAAATTGTAGTACCGAACTTACAACCCGGTACCTACATATCGCAGGAAAGTGTGCCCAGCAACTGGAACTTGACCTCTATCCAGTGTGACGATGATAACAGCAGCGGAGATGTGACTTCCGCTACCGCTACCTTCCAGCTTGAAGAAGGTGAGACGGTCAAGTGTACATTCGTAAATGAATTACAACCAGTGGGAACATCACCTTGTGACATCGTACTTGATGATTTCAACCGTAATGATGGCGGGATCGGTCCAAACTGGTGCGGGGCAAAGCGAAAACGTAATTATCGTATCAGAGATGAGGAAGTACAAGTCAGGATAGGCGGACCGATTTATTGGAATGCAGGCGCGTTTGGTCCCACCCAGGACGCATGCATAACGCTTACACAGGTTTGTAAAGCTGGGTGGCAGAGCATGCTATTGAAAGTGCAATCGAATCGTCGTGGGAATCCAAAGTGGTGGAGGGGAGCAATCGCCGTCTTCTATGACGCCTTCGAAAGTAAAGTAGGTGTTGAAACATTCATCCGCAAGCAAGGCTGGACACTCCTTGATTTTTTTAACGTTGAGATGCAGGATGGGGATCAGCTAGGTGCTCGTGCGCTGGACGACGGAACCGTGGAAGTTTATGTCAACGGATACCTAGTTGGTACAACAGATGCCGGTCCATTCTTTGTTGGTAAAGGCGGATTCATCGGATTGTGGTCCATTTGTTGCTCTCCTTACGCCATATTCGATGACTTCGGTTCATCAAACAATCCGCCAGTAGCCGGTGCAACTGGACCATAAGTCGGTGCAGGTAAAGCCAAGGTAACATAAGACATTTCTGGATCGTTGGATACAGTTGGCGATCCCTCAACTTACACTCGGGACTTTGGGGATTGCAGTCCTACACTGACAACCTCAGATCCCGTAGACATTAACTGACATTTGAAGGCAGAGTCATTCGATTCTGCCTTCTTATTTTGGTATAATTCGATATCAATTTTAAAACATGGAAGTGCTCGAAACGTGATACGATGGCAGATATGCTTTATAGGCAAAAGAAAAATAGGGGACAAAAATAGGGGGACAAAAATAGGGACAGGCATTTTATACTCTATTTTACGGATTCCGGAATTATTGGATCAAAAGAATTTGTGTCTGAAAATTACCAACGGTTTAAACATCTGTTTTATTCAAAACATGAAAAGAAGCC
>CACVKW010000220.1 GCA_902749685.1 Olavius sp. associated proteobacterium Delta 1
TCAGGCGGAACCCGGTCCCACAATATCTTGGCGTTGGTGCCTAGACCCCCCAGATAAAGCTCGGTATCCCTTGGATCAGATTCGACCCTGTCGATGCTTGCGCGGGATAGATCAATTTCTAAATTAATTCCTGTTTCAGCGTACCTCATTTTTTTCCCCTTATCAGTCGATGCGAATGATTTTGACGAGCTTGCCCACCCAATCCGGAGGCAGGTAGACCCGGCCGGCGTTTCCTCTCGGTTTGACTTCCTTTTCGATCATCTCTTCCCCGAAAACCCCGCACTTGGGCTTGGGGTACTTGGCGGGATCTTTCGGCCTCCCGCTGATCTCTTTCAAACCCGTTTCTCTATTCAGGGCGACCATATTCTCCTCTAATTGGCGAACACGTTAATTTTTGATAAAAAGCTATAAAGTAACTACATTTTAGCTATAAAGTGGTTATATGAGGTTGCCTGAAATATGTCAAGAAAAAAAATCACCGGACTCGAGGTGCGGAATTCAGCGATCGATGGCGGATTCTTTTTTAGCCGGATCATCCGAAACGGATTGGTGAAATCAGCTGGATGACAATAATTTCGCCGCCGGCGATTTCTTCGCGATCTTCGGGGATAATGATTAGGGCCTCTTTCTGGGCCATGGATTGCAGGGCGCTTTTTAATCTGGCCGGCTGAACGAAGAGCTGGTCTTGTCGCTTTTCAAGACGGGCGTGGACGAAGTTGGTCCATTTTTTTTTGCCGTATACGGCTTGCGTAAGGTAAGCCGGGATCGTCGGAAATGCAACCGGCGGTTCTCCTCGCATTTTGAGCAAGGCCGGCAACCCAAACTGTAAAAATGCCATTTCATTGGAAGGCGGGCCGCCCGGCAAACAGAAAAAAGGTTTGTCGCTCAAAAGGCCGAACCCGACAGGTTTGCCGGGTCCCATGCGAACCCGGTGGTAAATGCCCTGCCAGTTCAATTCTGCGACAACGTCTAAAATCAGGTCGCGTTCACTGCCCCAGGCACCGCCGCTGGTTAAAAACGCATCAACATGGGGCAGATGTTTTTCGATCGCGTTGTTAATATCCTCTTTTTTATCATCAACCAGCTCCGTTATATACGGCAAACCGAGCTGGGTGAGCCAGGCACAAATCTGCGCCATGTTACTGGCGTAGAGCTGTCCCTTGCGCAGCTTGTGGCCGGGAGTCACCACCTCGTCACCGGTGGCAATAACCGCCACTTTTGGATTTAGGTAAACCTTGGCGGCCGCCAGGCCGGCGGCCGCCAAAAGACCGATCCGGGCCGGGTTCAGCTTCACACCCCTGGCGGCGATGGCGTCTCCATCACGGATGTCCCGGCCCTGTTGCAGGATATTGCGTCCGGTATCGGCGGTATTAAAAGCGTCTATTATATTCGAATCCCGGCGGCAAAATTCTTCCGACAATACGGCTTCGGCACCCTCGGGTAATGGTGCACCGGTCGTAACGCGAACGGTCTGGCCCCGGTTTATTGCCAGTTGGCGGCGATCTCCGGCTGAAAGGTTACCCAGCACCTTCAGCCTTACGGGGTTTTGTTCATCAGCCTGCGACAAGTCGGCCGCAACAACCGCATAGCCGTCCTTGCGGGAAGTGCTGACGGACGGGCAGTCTACCCGGGCGATAATATCTTCAGCCAGAGTTCTTCCGACCAGGCGGTCCAAAGGAAGCGTTTCGGTTTCCCCGGCAACCACATGGGACAGGGTCAGTTCAAGCGCTTCTTTATATCCGATAAATTCTTTCATCAGGAATCACATTTAGGGGAATTTCCTGGGAAACGTTATATTACTATGCAATCCACTTGCATCAGAAGGTTTTATAAGACAATAAAATCCCAAATCTCAAGCACCAAATTACAAATGGTTCGACAAGCTCACCACCCTGAGCAAAGTCGAAGGGTAAATCTCAAATTCTCTTTTAAAAGCAGGAACTGCCATCCCAACAGTGTGTACAAACCTTTTCTTTCGGCAATCCGATCGCTTCAATCAGGTCATCCAGCCGTTGATATTTTAACGATGTGAGTTTCAGCCGCCGGCGTATTTTTTCCACCATGGCCGTATTTTGCTTTGAACCTGCTGTGGCGTATGCTTCCAGTGAATCGCAATCCGGCCCTTCAAGTTCTTCGACGGCGCTGCGTCCGGCCAGATCCAGCGTTGAGCGCGAAGTTGAAAAATTGAGAAAATCACATGGGTAAATCAAAGTCGGGCAAGCCGGGCGCATATGCACCTCCGACGCACCGGCATCAAACAAAATCTGAACATTATCCTGCAGCTGGGTGCCCCTGACGATTGAGTCCTCACAAAACAAAACTCTTTTGTCTTTGATCAGATCCTGCACCGGGATCAGTTTCATCCGGGCAACCAGATCCCGCATGTCCTGGTTCTGGGGCATAAAACTGCGCGGCCAGGTCGGGGTATATTTTACGAAGGGTCTCATATAAGCGATATTCTTCGCATTGGCATAGCCGATGGCATGGCCGATGCCGGAGTCCGGTATTCCGGCGACAAAATCGATTTCCACGTCATCGTTTTTTGCCAGCGCCTGGCCACATCGATATCTGACCGACTCGACATTGATCCCTTCATAACTGGAAGCCGGGTAACCGTAATACACCCACAAAAATGCGCACACCTGCATTTTATCTTGCGGTTCTTTTCTCTGCTCGTAACCTTCGGCTGTCATTCGCACGATTTCACCGGGACCCAGGTATCTCTCAATTTCATAGCCGAGATTCGGAAAGGCACAGGATTCGGATGATGCGGCAAACCCACCGTCCTTTTTTCCGACAATAACCGGCGTGCGCCCCAGTTTATCCCGGGCCGCATAGATTCCATCTGTCGTCAACAACAGCAGGGAGCATGAGCCCTTGATGGCTTGCTGGGCATTGTGGATACCGGCTTCAAAAGATTCTTTTTCACAGATCAACATGGCCACCAGCTCGGTGGGATTGGTTTCACCGCTGCCCATTTCGGCAAAATGTATTTTTTTCGCCAGCGCTTTTTGGGAGAGTTCCTGTATATTGTTAATTTTGCAGACGGTCACAATGGCAAATGTACCCAGATGTGAGCTGATAATCAACGGCTGGTCGTCATGGTCGCTGATGATCCCGATGCCCATGTTGCCATGCAGGTTCGGCAGGTCGGATTCAAATTTGGACCTGAAATAGTCTCTTTCGATGTTGTGGATGGATCGTTTAATTTCGGAGGCATTTTTAACTGCCAATCCGCCTCTTTTGGTTCCCAGGTGCGAATGATAGTCGGTGCCGTAAAACAGGTCAGTTACACAATCCTCTTTTGATACCGTGCCGAATAAACCACCCATGAGCGCCTCCATTTCCTCATATTTCATCTTTATTTCGAATAATACCTGATTTTTAAATGGACCTTAAGGCAGCTCAGCATCCACATTGTGAAATTCCGCTGCGGCAAAGTGGCGATTGTAGTTGAGCTTGTTAAAAAAGGTCAGGTAATCTTCTTGCGGCCTGGTTTTTTCTTCCAGGGTTTGCCAGACTTCATCGGGCATATCCCAGTCTCCCAGTTCAAGGTTGGCGGCCAGCTGATCGGTGTTTTTGACACCGACTATGACGGATGTAACGAATCTGCGCTTCAGCGGCCAGGCCACGGCCAGCTTTGCCATGGGAATATCGGAGCTTACGGACACTTGTTCCAGGATTTCGGCTGTTTTGAAGCCGCGCGGATGCCAGAAGCGGGGGCCGTCCACCTGAGTTCGAAAAGAATGGCGCGAACCCTCGGCCGGTTCGGTCATTCCTTTATATTTTCCCGTGAGTAAACCCGCACCCAGGGGGCTGTAGCAGATGAAGCCCACGCCATGGTCCGCTGCAGCCGGGATGATTTCCCTTTCCGGCTCCCGGTTGATCAGGTTATACAGATATTGACCGGCAACCGGACTTTCCAGGTTCATGCGTGCAGCAACCCCGGCCGCTTTGGCAATCTGCCAGCCAAATAAATTGCTGCAGCCCAGATACCGGACCTTGCCCTGCCGGACGAGGTCATCCAGGGCCCGCATGCTTTCCTCCATCGGTGATACCGGGTCGGGTCCGTGGATGTAATACAGATCGATGTAGTCGGTTTTCATGCGCTTAAGACTGCCCTCGCAGGCGGCGATGATATGCTTTCTGGAAACCCCTTGCGCGTTGGGGAAAATGCCCATTGGAAAATAACATTTGGATGCAATCACCACTTCATCGCGTTTAATCTGCGGCATGAAAGTACCGACAATCTCTTCTGATTTCCCGCCGGCATAAACGTCGGCCGTGTCGATAAAGTTGCCCCCACCGTCAAGATAGTGCTTGATTATTGCGTGGGATTCTTGTTCATCGCAGCCCCAGTCCGGGGTGCCAAAGGTCATTGTGCCGAGGCTGATGCGAGAGACCAGCAGCCCGGATCTTCCTAGATAGCGGTACTTCATTTTTAATTCCTCCAAGTTGGCAATTCAATTTTTCAGGTGGCCAGTTTAGGTTTAGTGGGGCTGCTGTGTCAAGCCCAAAGGCGCCGGCTGCTCATATTGACCAGCAATCTTTCTTCTGATTATCCGGTTGCCGGCAAAAGTACTGCGTGCAAACGTTGGGCAACTATTTTTTCCTGTCCGGGAACCAGGGTTTGAGGATTTGCGAACAGGCCGGTGGCGGTCGTTCCGACCGCAATGCCGGGGTCTGCCTGCAGCAAACGGGATCTGACTTCGTCTCTGTCCAGCGTAATAATCTTTTCATCCCAGTCGAGGTACAGGCGTGGTATCCAGTTCGGCTGAACACCGGGTTCAGAAGGGGAAACCCGGCGGGCGTCAAGTCCGGGCACGTCCTTTAGGGCCGTCACCATGTAGGCCACCATGTCTTCCCACAGTTGTTCTTCGGCCGCGAAATCCTGCTGCAGGTACAGCTCCAAGGCCGTTACCAGCCCGGCGATTTCTTCTTTGCCCGCCTTCATGGCGCGGCCGATGCTGTAGTTCGGGTTGGCATTCAGGGCGCAGCAGTCAATCAAATCGGCACGCCCCACAATCAGCCCGCTGGACTGGGGTCCGCCGATATCCTTGCCGCCGCTGAAGACCGTGAGATCGGCCCCCATGTGAAAGTAGCGGCTCAAATTATCTGCCGGCGGCAGTTCGGCGGCGGCGTCGACGATGACGGGGATTTCTTTTTCTTGGGCGATGGCGATGACTTCCGGCAGCGGCAGGTTGCGGTGGTTTTCAAATTCGAGAAAATGAACGACCGCCGCTGTGCTTTCGCTGATCGCCGCCCGCATCTCCCAGGGATAGGTCTCCTTTATCATTCCGAATTCGACGATCTTCACCCCGGCCTGGCGCACGGCGTGGTCGTAGCCGTTGCGGTGACTTTTTTGGATAAGAACCTCATTTTTTTCGATTGTGTCCAAATCCGGCAGCCGTCGGATTTTGGCCGGGTCGGCGCCGGTGATGCAGGCCGCGGTGGACAGGGTCAGGCCGGCGGCGGCCCCGGAAGTGATGTAGGCGGCTTCGACGCCGAGCAGCGCGGCAACATGCTGACCCGCTTTGGCCAGCAGCTGATTTAAGTCGACAAAAGATTTGGCGGCTTCGGCCATCGCCGCCACGACGGCCGGGTCCATCACACAGCCGCCCAGTCTGGTAATTGTACCTTCGGCGTTAATCAATTCTGGCATGCCCAGCGTGCGGTAGATGCTCACCATTTATTGATTCCTTTCTCTTCCAAAACCGGAAGGCGCGTCCGGGCGTGATCCGGGTTAAAGAATCTGCTCGAAGCGCCGCAAGAAGGATCGCAGGCGCTCGGTGGCGGGGTTGCTCAGGATGGTGGCCGGCGGTCCGTCTTCCATGACGACGCCTTCATCCATGAAGACCACCCGATTGGCCACTTCTTTGGCAAAAAGCATTTCGTGGGTAACCACCAGCATGGTCATGTGATAATCCTCTGCCAGCGATTTCATGACGCTGAGGACTTCGCCGACAAGTTCGGGGTCCAGGGCCGAGGTGACCTCATCAAAGAGAACGACTTTGGGTTCGACGGCCACGGCCCTGGCAATGCCGACCCGCTGCTGCTGGCCGCCGGACAGGGCCGCGGGGTACGCGTCGACCTTGTCACTCAACCCCACTTTTTCCAGCCAGTTGCGCCCGATCTCAACGGCTTCTTCCCGCGCCAGGCCTTTGACCTGAACCAGCCCCAGGGTTACGTTCTCCAGAGCGGTCATGTGCGGGAAAAGATTAAACTGCTGAAACACCATCCCAACCTTGGCCCGTTGCCGGGCAACCGCGCTTTCGGGGCGTTTTATCAGCTTACCCTTGTCTTGGCGGTATCCGACCAGCTCCCCGTCGATATACACCCGGCCGCGGTCATAGGGCTGTAGAAAATTGATGCAGCGCAAAAGGGTTGTTTTGCCGGACCCGCTGGGGCCGATGATGGCCAGCACATCGCCCTGATCCACTGCCAGATCGATGCCTTTGAGCACCTGTAATTCACCGAAACTTTTCTCCAGTTTTTCAATTAGAACAACTTTTTCGCTCATCACCAGGCCCTTTAACTTGAGTAGGTAAATTTCTTTTCGATGCGCGCACCGACCCTGGAAAGACTGAAGTTGATCGAGAAATAAAGCAGGGCAGCCACACCGTAAAACAGAAGCGGTTGGCGTGTGCGGGCGGCAATTTGTTCGGTCGAATAAAGCAGGTCAACGATGCTGACCAGCGCCAGCAGGGAAGATGCCTTTACCAGTTCCACTGCTGTGTTGGTCCAGGGCGGTATGGCACGGGCCAGGGCCTGGGGAAAAATTACGTAGCGCAACCGCTTATAAAATGTCAACCCAATGGATTGGGCGGCCTCTGTCTGGCCGTCGGGGATCGAGTCGACGGCCCCGCGCACCACTTCGGAAACGTGCGCGGTGCCAAAAATGGCCAGCGCCAGCGCGGCCGCCACAAAGCCGGTTATCGGCAGGCCGAGGGCCGGCAAGCCGTAAAAGACGCTGAAGATCAGCACCAGCAATGGAATTCCGCGGATGGAATCAACGTAGATACGCATTAACAGGCGCAGGGGCAAGGGCCCGTACAGCAAGGCGAGCCCGCCGAACAGTCCGCCCAGGGTGCCGGCACCGATCACCAGGGCGGATGCTCCGATGGTCACCGACAACCCGCGCCACACCAAATGGGCATTATTTAACAATAGATCAAGCATGTGTTGTCTCTTATCGCACCATGGCATATTTTTTTTCCAAAAGGCGTAATAAACCCGCCAGCACGTAGCACGTAATGAGGTACATGACCGCCACGGTCGTGTAGACCTCCAATATGCGCCAGGTATTCGTATTGATCACCATGGCACCGTAGGTTAGTTCGGGGACGGAAATCGCCGCCGCCAGCGATGTGTCTTTGAACAGCGAGATAAAGGTGTTGCTCAAAGACGGCAGTACAATGCGGAAGGTGACCGGCAGGGTAACGAATTGCATCGTCTTGCGGGGGGTCAACCCAATGGCTTTGCCGGCCTCGGTCAAACCTTCCGGCACCGACATGATACCGGCCCGGAAAACCTCGGCCAGATAGGCGCCGGAGTATACTGAAAGCGCCAGCACAAAGGACCAGACATTGTTCAACAGGTGAAACCCAATCAGCCCCAGACCATAGTACACAAAGTAGATGATCAACAGCAGGGGGATATTCCTGACGAACTCCGTGTAAGCCGTCGCCAGCGCCCGGATCTGCCGCCCGCCATACACCCGGGCAAAGGCCGCCAGCAGGCCGATGACGCAGCCAATGGTCAGCGAAAGCAAGGCCAGTCCCAGCCCCAACAAAATTCCCTGCCAAAGCAGATCAAAGTTTTGAAATACCGGTCGCCAGTTCAAATGGTACATGCACACTGCCTCCAACAATTCAGTCAAGATTCCGGACCCAGAGATCCCGGCTTGGGGTTGCTCCCGCAGGGGGCTCCGGCATTAAACCACAAGAGTACTGGAGTTTTGGAGAAATGGAAAAATCATTTCCGGGTATATTCGGGTCGTCAAATTGATTTGCCGGGTTGCGCCTCTTGAAATTATATCGTGTGAAATGTTTGATTTTCGTAGGTTGGGTTGAGGTACGAAACCCAACATCGCAAACTGGACTCAACCCAACCTACCGACAGCCGGACTCTTCGTTCAGGCCTAAAATACCCGATTCCCTACTTGTATTCAACCGGGAATCCGGTCTTGGGATTGGGAAGTTCTTCACCGAAAAATTTCCTGAATGCCGTTGAATATTCGACAAATTCTACGCCGGTCATGGCTTCATGCAAAATGGTGTTGACGTAGTTCAGCCAGATGGAATCTCCCGGTTTTACCGCGGCGGCATAAGTCTGGGGCCACCAGCCCGTGTCACCGACCTTGTATTTGGCGGGGTCCTGGGCGACCATCCAGCGTACCGTGGAGTCATCGATGGCGGCCGCATCAACCCGGCCTGAGTCCAGGGCCAGCATGACATTGGCCTGGGTGTCCAACTGCAGGACTTTGGCGTTGGGGATTCCGTCATGAACCAGATCTTGCGCAAATACATTCTGCAGAACGGAGACGGTCACCTTTTTGCCGGCTGCGGCCAGATCCCCGGCGCCCTTGTACGGGCTGTCCTTCATCAGCAGGGTATTGACGCCTTCGCGATAGTACGGAATCGTAAACTCGGCCAGCTGGGCCCGTTGGGCGTTGACCGTCATAAACTGAAACACGACATCGACCTTGCTGGCCTGCAGGTTGGGCACCCGGGCATCGGGTTTCTGGCGATTGAATTCGATGGCTTTGGGATCATTGAACAGCCCCTTGGCCAATAGCCTGGCCATTGTTACGTCAAAGCCCTGGAGTTCGCCCTTTTCGTCTTCGAAATGCCAGGGCGGATTTCCACTGCCGGTGCCGACAATGATCTTGCCGCGATCCAGCACTTTGTAAAGCAGACTTTCCGGGCGTTTGGCGGCATTAGCGATTTTGGGCTTCAGGCTCAAATAACCAAGGGCTGCAGCGCCGGCCCCCAATGCTTTGCCAAAAAAATTTCGTCTTGATATCATCTTGTGCTCCTCCCTTCTATCAATTTGATGGTTGAAACATTTGTCAGGCGGGCTAGTCATCTTGCCGGTATTGAATTTTTCCTCACCCCCTTTCTCTGTTTCGAGCGCTCGTGAGAAATTCCGATTAAGGAGCCGCCCGTTCAACGAATAACGCAATTATCTACTTAAAATCGCGGTGGCAGCTAATCCAGCGTGCCTTCAAATCACGCAGCTCATGTTCGACGTCTGCAAGCTGCTGCCTTTCCACGGCTCGTTTCAGATTTGCCAGGTGATCGAGATACTCGTGCATGGCTTCCCGCCACTCAGGCTCAGCGAAATCAGCCATCCGCTCTGAATCCCTTACGAAAGCGGTTAAGGCTTCTTCATGCGGCAGGCTGCCGTTCTGGACCTCGTTTTGCAGCGCTTTGAATTCTTGGGCCAGACGCTTTTTGATGGTTTTAAAAGACTCCTGCCAGCGGGTGACTTCTTCTCTGGCAGAAGGGTCATAATCTGCCAAAGTTGACCAGCGCCATTTGAGCTTGGTTTCAATTCTGCCTTTTTTTTCTTTGTGTTTAATCCGGGCTTCGAAGGTTTCCGGGACAGACCATTGCTTGCCCTCGGTGTCAAAAGTGCCGCTTCGCAGTTGCCGGGCTATTTTCTCCAGGTGATCGGCCAGTTCCAGCCGGGTAAATTCTTTTTCTACTTTGCTTTTCATAGGATTTCTCAATTGCCTTAATCATTTGCCATGGATTCACCGCCCGCTTCGCTCGAGTCCCAGAGATCGCAGAGGAATTTAGCTTTTAACTTTCTGCTGAGAGGCCAGAAAGTTAAAAAAAGCATGTCCTTCGGGCAACAGTATAACGGAGTATATTCGCGCTATCATTCTTAGGTATTTATTCTCATTCGAGACAGATTGTCCTTTATGTTTGCCGTCCTCTCAACGGCAAACATAAAATATCTATTCTCCGCGCACTTTGCGACTTTGCGGTGAATCCAATATTAAATCGACTATAATCCTTTTTACCATTCAGGTATTTGGCTTTAATGATCAAAATCGCCTAATTTGCTGTTATTTAATACTATTAAACCTTCTCATTAATTTTCATGCAAGATTCAGGTAATTATTGCCGTATTAGTATCAAGATTCAAGAATCTGAATTTCATCTCCCCGGTGAATCGTGCCTTCTGCCAAAACCTTTGCAAACACGCCTTCGCGCGGCATGATACAATCTCCGGCCATGTAGTAGATGGCGCATTTATTGTGACATTCTTTGCCGATCTGGGTAATTTCGACGATAACCGTGTCGCCCAATTGAACCCGGGTGCCGAGCGGCAGGGTTTTCCAGTCAATCCCGACGGAGGCAATGTTCTCCGCAAAATCTCCAAAGGTCACATCAAGGCCCTGATCTTTGACACTTTCGATACTTTCAGATGACAAAAAACTTACCTGCCGATGCCATTTACCGGCGTGGGCGTCGCCCTCAAGGCCGTGGTCCTTGGATATAAACGCCTCTTCGACCGGCGTTTTGCGGGTTCCCTTTTTTTTGCTGATGGCAATAGATACGATCTTCATTATCTGGATTCCTTTATATTTGTGGAGCACATCATCAGGTGCCGTTTCCAATGAGAAAGATGCCATAGGTGGCGCGCAGGTTTGGAAAAACTTTTATTGCTTTGCCGTATCTGTCCTCGGCCTGCGTATCTATGGCAACTTCCTTTAAAATATTAAACCCGACTTCGCGAATAAATTTGCGAAAGTCTTTGATGGTAATAACCCGAATATTAGGGGTGTTGTACCATTCATAGGGTAATTGTTTCGTGACCGGAGCGTAACCGGATAACAGCAACTGCAGGCGGGGTCCCCAGTGGCTGAAATTGGGAAAACTGACGATGCCTCTTTTACCGATCCTGAGCATGTAGCGGATCAGCGTGTCCGGCTCATAAACCTGCTGCAATGTCTGACTCAAGATAACATAGTCGAACGAATCATCCGGATAATCCAAGACCTCTTCGTTGATGTCTCCCTGTAAAACCGATAATCCTTTTGCAATACAATCAGCGACCTTGGCCTCATTGCGCTCTATGCCGGTGCCGACAACCTGTTTATGGCTAATTAAATATTTCAGCAGATTTCCTTCACCGCAGCCAAGGTCGATCACCCGGGAACCCGCTTCGATCCAGGAGGCGATGATTTGAAGATCGTATCGCATATGGTTACTTGCCGGTTTCGTGGAAGACACGCTCTAAAAAACCTCTAACCAATTTAGTTAACCGCTCGTTGGATAATAAAAAAGCATCGTGGCCCCATTCAGCTTCAATTTCCAGGAAACTCACATCCAGGCCGTTTTTCTTCATGGCCTTGACCATGGAGCGGGACTGATAGGTGGGATACAACCAGTCGGATGTAAAGGAGACCACTAAAAATTTGGCCCGGGTTTTCGAAAACGCTTTTACCGCCGAACCGTTGCCATATTTTTTCCGAATGTCAAAATAATCAGCCGCTTTGGTAATGTATAAAAACGAGTTGGCATCAAAGCGCTCCACAAATTTTTTGCCCTGGTATCGCAGGTAACTCTCCACCTGGAAATCGGCGTCAAAGTTGAACGAAAAATCGCTTTTATCCTGCAGCCGGCGGCCGAATTTATGGCGCATGGACTCATCCGACAGGTAGGTGATATGGCCGATCATGCGCGCCACAGCCAGTCCCATATTGGGTTTGGGTCCGAAATAGTAATTGCCGCCATTCCACTTGGGATCGGCCATAATCGCCTGCCGGCCAACTTCATTAAAGGCGATGGCCAGGGCGGAGTGACGCGTGGTGGTTGCCAGCGGGATACCCGCGGCAACCATTTCCGGATACCGGGCACACCATTCCAACAGCTGCATACCGCCGATCGATCCGCCCACCACCGCCAGAAGCTTTTTGATCCCCAGATGATCGAGCAATGCTTTCTGGGCCGTGACCATGTCTCCGATGGTAACCACCGGAAAATCTAGTCCGTAAGGCAAAACTGTCCTGGGGTTGATGGTACAGGGCCCGGTGGAACCCATGCAACTGCCCAGAATGTTCGAGCAGATTACAAAATATTTGTTGGTATCAATGCCCTTGCCGGGACCCACCATGTTGTCCCACCAGCCGGGCTTCTCGTCGTCGTCTTTGTAGTATCCGGCCACATGGGAATCCCCCGATAAAGCGTGCAGGATCAGGATGACGTTGTTTTTGTCTGCATTTAAACTCCCGCAGGTTTCATAGGCCAGGGTTATCGGACCCAGTTTGGCACCGCTTTCAAGAACCATTTCATCAGGCGGTTCGGCGAAGGTAAAGAACTTCTTTTCGACGATTCCCACTGTATTTTCGTCTCTGTCATGTTCGATGTATTCGCTCATAGTAGACTTCTACGCGTGAGTGAGAAAATAATAATTGCGTATTTCTTTACTTACGATAGTTGTACCTAGAGACTGATACTGGATTCTCGATTCTGGATGCTGGATAAATTCCAATAAGGAACCTTATTCTATATCGAGCATCGAGAATCAAGTATCGAGTATCGTTTCCTTTTTTTAAAGTTTAGAAAACGCCTGCTCCAGGTCAGCAATTATGTCATCGCTATGCTCGATGCCGATGGACAGGCGAATCAGGTCCGGTGTTAAACCGCTGGCTTTTTGTTGTTCTTCGTTCAGCTGCGAATGGGAAGTGCTTGACGGATGCAACACCAGGCTTTTGGCATCTCCGACGTTGGCCAGGTGAGAAAAGAGCTGCAAATTTTCTACAAATTTACTGCCGGCTGCCGCTCCGCCTTTAATGCCAAAGACGACCATTCCACCAAAGCCTTTTTTCAAATATTTCCGGGCAACCGGATGGGTGGGATCGTCTTCCAAACCCGGATAACGCACCCACTCAACACCTGAATGCGATTTTAAATATTGGGCCACTTTCAAAGCGTTTTCACAGTGGCGTTCCATCCGCAGGGGCAGTGTTTCCAGACCCTGCAAAAACATCCAGGCATTGTCCGGTGAAAGGCACGCCCCTAAATTGCGCAGGGGCACCAGTCGCATCCTTAAAATAAAAGCGACCGGGTTCAGATCCCCCAGATCATGGGCATAGCGGATACCATGATAGCTGGGATCCGGTTCGTTGAATAGGGTAAATTTACTATCGGTCCAGTCAAATTTGCCGGCATCAATTACTACGCCGCCGATACCGGTCCCGTGCCCGCCCATCCATTTGGTCAGGGAGTTAATGACGATATCCGCACCATGATCGATACTTCTCAGCAAATATGGCGACGTAAACGTTGCATCGATAATCAACGGCAAATTGTGTTTGTGGGCAATTTCGGCCACCGCATCGATGTCGACAAACTCGAGGACCGGATTGCCGATCGTCTCAATAAATATGCCTTTCGTTTTTTCCGTGATGGCCTGCTCGAAATTATTCGGATCGCGCGGGTCTACAAAATTAACATGGATATCAAATTGCGGCAGAATAGAATCAAACATGGTGTACGTGCCGCCGTACAGATTATTGGCGGATACGATTTCATCGCCGGCGGCACAAAGATTGATTATCGAATAATAGACAGCCGAAGTCCCGGAAGAAAGGGCCAGGGCCGCGGCACCGCCCTCCAGCGCAGCGATTCGCTGCTCGAGAACATCCTGGGTGGGGTTCATGATGCGGGTATAAATGTTGCCGAGCTCTTTTAATGCAAAAAGATTGGCAGCGTGCTCGGTGCTTTTAAACACATAAGAAGACGTGCGATGCAGGGCAACGCCCCTGGACGTTGTCGTCGGGTCCGGCTCCTGGCCGGCATGGAGGCATAAAGTTTCAAATTTGTGGTCTTCACTCATTATCGATCTCCTTTATTATATAAATATGATTTATGTTGTTTTGTATAGAATTGCAGTTTGCAGGATCCAGGTAAAACCTAACCTGTCACAATCTTCCAGCCATCTCCAGCAATATGCACCGCGCATTGGCCGTGTTCAAAATATTTTCATCTGCTGATCAAGATCAATTATGGTTTATCCACAGCTGATCTCATGTTTTTCAGGGCGAAGTAAATGGGTGGAAGAAAAAAACAGGGAAGCGCAAAGGCGTGAAGAAGCATCTAAGAGGATTAGTTGATGCCTCGGTCAGAAATGATAATACGGCTTACGGTTGCATGCAGTCTCGTTTTCATTTGCAGCGATATTTCCGTTTTAGCCAGATCATGCTCTTCTTCACAACAGCAGCACATTTCACCTGGCTCCGGCATGTCCATCTCCATATCATCACCTCCCGTCTTTTGAAGAAGTTTCAACACTAACAAATGCTAATATAATAGCGGAATGTTTTCCGTCAAGTTTTTCGGCGTTATAATTTCAACTATATTGATCGTTTTAAGTTTAATACCCTTGGGTTGAAAGTTCAGGTGACCCGCTCAGCGGGTGGTTGTGGGTTCCAGGACCGCGTTAAGCGATCCGCTTTTGAAGCCGTCCAGGTCCAGGGAAACATATAAAAAGCCCAATTCGTGAAATTTTTTACTTATCTCCATTCGCCTATTGATCAGTGGCTCAAATTCTTCCACTGGAACCTCGATTCTGGCTGTGTCGCCATGATGGCGAACCCTTAATACCCGCAAACCGATATCGTAGAGAAAATCTTCAGCGGATTCCACCTGGCTCAGTTTTTCTTCCGTCACTTCTTCACCATATGCGATTCGGCTGGCCATACAAGGCATGGCAGGCTTGTCGGCAATTTCCAGCTTGTAATAGGCGCATACTTGGCGGATGGTTTGTTTGGTGATACCCAAATCAACGTAAGGTGCCTGAATCGATGCCTCCCGGGCGGCCTGCATGCCCGGCCGGTAATCACCCAGATCGTCCACATTGACACCGTAACTGATCGGCCAGGGCGCCACATTGGATGAGTTCAGCAGTTGCCGGCGCAGGGAATCGATCTTTTCGAAAAGCGCCTTTTTACAATGATAGCAGCGATCAGCCTGGTTCACCTGGTAAGCGGGATTTTCCATTTCCCGGGTTCGAATTATTTGAAGCGGAATCCCATGGGTTTGGGCAAAATTAATCGCATGGCGATACTCCCGACGGGAAAGCGAAGGGCTGTCTGCCAGCACCGCCACCATGGCATCTTCGAGGGCGCGGTGTGCTGCATATGCCAGAAGCGCACTGTCGACACCACCGCTGTAGGCAACAATGGCGTGCTGCTGCATTTTGAAAAAATCCACCAGGTTTTTAGCGTATGAAGCTGGATTTACGATTTGTTCGGGATCGGCCAGCTCGGTTTTCATTTTTGATCCTTAGAAAAAAAGCGGCCCTGCAGGCCGTATTTTGATTAAAGTGAAACGCCGGGTTAATAATTCTGGAACCGTTTACAGCGTTGCCGTTTCCTCAAACCTGAATATCGCTGAAGGCGTAAAGATTTAACCGGCAAGGATAAGGGGGGGACGATTAAAATATGCTATTGAAAACCTCGCAGGAGCGGCAAACTTGCATTTTGTCATGCCAATTTTTATGAATTATACCGTCACAAATCGTACCATTGATAAACCAGCATAGATTCCCGCTCTTAAATTCCCAGGCGGGACACTGCTTCTTTTGTTCGGGAGCACAGTTTTTTATTCTCCAGCATGGTTTGCTGCTTTTGCCGCCGTTATTTACCCGGGATACCAAAAAATACATTTGGCGCTCTACCGCAGGCGGTATTGTGCGCCAACCCTGCTCATAGCTGTGAATTGCTTTCAGGGAGGTTCCCAGCAGCTGGGCCATCTGTTTTTGGGTTTTATCCAACTTTGATCGAAAAGTTTTAAATTCTTTTTTGTCCATTGAGGCCGCCCTTTGAAAGGTTAATATTATACCAAGCCCATACTTAAAAGATTAAATTTTGCCACCATGTGGTAGAGTTGTCAATAAAAAAAATGCGTTCGTTCAACTAGGGTATTTGCCTACTCCTGATCCGGCAACCAGATGCTGTGGATATCATCTACTGTATATCTGATTGTTTTTAATGCATTAAGGACCCGGGTGTATGTCATGGCCAGTCCGATGTTCTCCGCGAGCACCAGCAGTGAGTCGACATCACGCTCTGAGATATCCCACACGTCTTTGTGGTATAGTCTCAAGGAGCCAATCACCCTGCCAGAGAAGTTGATTGGCACAGAAACGATGGCCCCGATTCCTTCCTCCTTGGCATCTTGCGGATACTGAAGGCGGTCGGTATTATTGACATCCGAGATGACAATTGGCTTGCCTTTAGACGTATCGGTTATGCTTTTATCCGATAAAACCGGACCTTTTTCCAAATAACTCATGCTTAGCCCAAAGCTTGCCAGATCCTCAAGTTCGTTTGATTCGGGATTGAGGGCAAAAATTGTGCACCCTTTAATTTCAAGGGCTGCAACCAAAAGCTGCGTCAGATGGTTCGCCATGATTTCAAGGTTATCAGATTGGGCCATGGCTCTGAAAACAACCTTAAAAAGGTCTATATCTATTTTTTCTTCGGCACTCATAGGTTACCTCCTCTTTGTGTTAAGAAACAATGCACACAGTCGTGTCTTTGAGGGTCATGACGACCTTGTTAGAAACACTCCCTGAAAAAAAGCGGGCCACGCGAGTTGCCTTGCGGTTGAGAACAATCGCGTCAAATTTTGTATCCCTGGTAAGGCTAATAATTTCGCCGGCAATATCCTTTTTGCGGGGTTTGAAAACTGTGCGAATCCGGTCAGCCGCAAAACCATTTTGAGTCAGCTTCTCGGTGACCGACTTGAGGTCATTTTCCCGTTGCATAATCTGTTGCGAAAGATAGCTCAGGCTGCCCTTGAGTTTTCCGGTTACAAGGCTGGCTCCTGTTTCAATGTCGGGTACGGGCGTGAATGTATGAAAAATGGTAATTTCAACCCCTTCGATGTGGGCAAAGGCGCTGCTGACAAAGTCTATCGCCTTCTGATCCAGGCTGGTAAAATTGTAGGCAAGTAATATTTTTTGGATGGCCATTTTGTCCCCCTCTTCGACTTGATTTAGGTTTAGTGAAGTAAAACGCATATTTAAGCTGCGTTAAAGAGGCGATAGGGTGAAACACATTTTGAATTTGCCTTGCTTGCTATCGATAAAAACGTACGCAGCACAGGTGATCTAAAGACAGGCCAGAAACCGATTTTTGTGGAATCTCATGAACTATATGGTGTGAACCGGCTGATGTCAAAGCGGTTTTCAGCCAATTCCAAAAAATAAAATGGCACAGGGTGTTATTTCGTGTCAACAATAAATTTGTCACTGATCATTACCAATAGTCTTAAACGTAAAAATTTCTCGCAAAGGCGCAAAGCGCGCAAAGGTAAAGCATTAATTAAATCTTGGCGATTTTGCGCCTTTGCGTGAGACCTTCTTGGTTCCGGTTTATCCGGATCGGGGATTGGTTTTAAGAAACAGATTCACTATATCATTGCCAGAGGCACCGATAGCCTGTTATGGATTAGGACGATACCTGAATCTTGCGTGAAAACATAGAGAAATATGGAAACCTCCGACTTGTCCACCTGGAGGGCTCGTGCAATAATTCAGCAAAAAATTTTAACGGACTAAAGCCTGAAGGGTCCAAAGCGGGTTCGGTATATAACCAATGAATCCTGACTGTGGACGCTTACAGCTCTAAAGAAAGGTAATATTATGGCTCGACTTGAACAGATGCCGGAACCGATGCGCTCCCACATTGCTAAAACAAAACTGCCGAAGTTTGAAACCCAACCCTGGGCGGCCGGACCGCCCCTTAATGGTCGACGGGTGGCCATCGTCTCGACTGCCGGCCTGCATCAGCGGCACGATCGACCCTTTACTTTTGAACCCGGCGATAGCTACCGCGTCATTGCCGGAGATTGCCAGGCCAATGACCTGATCATGTCGCATGTCTCCACCAACTTTGACCGCAGTGGATTTCAGCAGGACTGGAACCTTGTATTTCCCCTGGATCGGCTCCAAGAGATTCGTGATGAGGGGCACATCGGCAGTGTTGCCCAATTTCACTATTCATTTATGGGCGCAACCGATCCCAAGGATATGGAACCCTCCGTGCGGAAACTGGCCGGTCTATTGCAGAAGGACAACGTCAATGCGGTCTTGCTCGTGCCGGTCTGACCGTTGTGCACGCGCGCCGTTGGCGGGCTGGCACACTTTTTTGAAGATCATGGTCTTCCGACCACCCAGATCAGTTTAATCCGTCTACACACCGAGCGAATCAAACCGCCCCGGGCTTTATGGGTGCCTTTTGAACTCGGGCGTCCCCTGGGGGTACCCAACAATACCGCTTTCCAAAAAGAAGTTCTCCTATCCACTCTGAAATTATTGGAAGAGCCTGAAGGTCCGGTGCTCCGTGATTTTAAAAAAGATGCGCCGGATTCCGCGGTGGTCGATGTCGTCTGGGCCTGCCCGGTGAATCTGGTCCGCAAAGAGGCGAATTTGAGCACTACCGATGCCATGCGTGCCGCGCTAAAAAAAGAAATGGTGGAATTACGATCCTGGTATGACCTGGCGCTGAAAAAGCAGCAGCGCACCACGGTGGGAGTCAGCGGTCTTGAATTGGAGCAGATTGTCGAATTTATCGGTGCTTTTCTCGACGGCATTCCTGAAAATCCGCGGCAGGATATCGCCATTGCCTATACCTTAAATTTTGCGGTGGATGACCTCAAATCCTATTATTATGAAGCAGCTGCCGCACAACCGGGCGATCTATTGCCGACCAGCAGGGATTTGGACGGCTGGTTTTGGGAACAGACTGCTGCCGCTAAAGTGCTGTTCGCCATTAAGGACCGGTGCCTGGCTAGTGAGGATAAAATGCTGCAGCTGGTCGGCAAGCTGCTGCTTATACCTTCGGCTTACAACAATGCTGGATGAACCGGCAGGCGCACGGCATATGGCGCACGGCGCAGGGGTTAAGGCAAAAGGGTCAAGGTGTAAGGTATGGCATTTTAGGCGGGCACGGCCTGCGACGAGCTCAGCCGAGTCGAGGCCCGCCACACATTAACCTGGTCCTGGCCAACAGCCTCGGGTCGGCCTGCGTGCCGACCTGTGTATCTTCTGTTTACCGGCACATAAAGCATCTCCAGAATCCGGGATCCAACCGTCCAGTAACCAACATCCGGCATCCAGCATCGAGCATCGAGCATTCCCATCAATTGCCGAAATAGTATAATTCATCCTTTACGGTCTGAAGATACTTGAGGGGTGATGCCCTGAGGTGCTCACATTTTGCGGCAGGGTGACAATATTTTGTACTGATTTATAAGGAGGTCTTAGAGAAAAAAATTATAACTAATTGAAATAATTATTATAACATAATTGAGGCTTATTCTGGCGTGGATATTGCTTTACTTTACATATTTGTCGGTGAGTTGTTCCGAATTTTTTTTGACACTGTGTGTAAATCTAGAAATTCCGGTTTTCTCAAGGTGATGCTTTGCAATTTATCTATTTGAAGTGGAAACGAATCCTGCCTGTTTTGATCGTGCTGGTGGTATTATCAAGTACGGTTTGCCGGTCCGAGGTCCTGGCCGAATCCGATATTTTCCCCGTTTATCCGTGCATTCAACCCAACGTCAATTTTTGGCTTAAAGTTTATACGCAGTATTCATCCGACCAGGGCGTCATCCATGACAAACGTCAAATGGACCGGATTTACGGCGTAATTGCGCTGGTGGATCCCTATCGTGCCGGTGGCCGAAAAATTAACAATAAGCGCATCAAAGCAGCCAAAAATAAATACAAGTCAATACTGACAAAATTGATGCAGGGTAAACCACCTGCCGGCCCTGAGGAGCAGCGGGTGGCGGAACAGTTTGGCCCGGATGCCGGCGCCGCTGTTTATCGGTTGGCCATGCGAAATCTTCGCTGCCAGACCGGTCAAAAAGATCGATTCCGCGAGGGCCTGGTTCGTTCGGGCGCCTACATCGATGAAATTAAACAGATTTTCCGTGATGCCGGTCTGCCGGAAGAACTGGCCTATCTGCCCCATGTCGAGTCTTCCTTTAACCCCAAGGCCTACAGCAAGTTCGGCGCTGCCGGGATGTGGCAGTTTACCCGCGCCACGGGCAAGCGATTCATGAAAGTTGGGTACACCATTGATGAACGCCGGGATCCGATTCTATCATCCCACGCTGCGACTAAATTACTCCGACAGAATTACCGCAAACTTAACACCTGGCCCCTGGCCATTACCGCATACAACCACGGCGTAACCGGTATGCGCAGGGCTAAGAGAAAAAAAGGCAGCTATGAACGAATATTTAAGGAATATCGCAGCCGCATATTCAAATTTGCCTCCCGCAATTTTTATTCCGAGTTTCTGGCCGCCCGGGAAGCTGCAATAAATTATCGTCAATATTTTGGCGACCTAAAGTTGAACAGCCCCATCGAAACGCACGCAATCGAACTGAGCGGTTATGTGTCGCTGCCGGAGGTTGCACGGCATTTAAATATCGATCTGGCTGAACTGCGTGCATTGAATCCGGCCTTGCGTGGTCCGGTATTTCGCGGGCAAAAATATGTGCCCAGGGGATATCGGCTGCAGTTGCCGGATAGAAACGACAGAGATTGGAATCAATTAATCGCCCAGTTGCCCGACAAGCTGTACCGGCGCAACCAGAAACGCAGCACGATTTATACGGTCCGCAGGGGCGATACGGCCGGAAAAATTGCCAAAACTCACGGCGTCAACGTAAATGATTTAATTGCGGTCAACAATCTGGATCGGAGGGCGACGATTTACGTCAACCAGAACTTAAGAATACCGCGGCCGGAAGAAAAGCCAATTCTGGTTGCCAAACGCACCCATACCAGGAAAAATTCTGTAGTGCAGTCCCCCCGGGTTGCGAACCAGATGCCGGCGAAATATGCGCCTCAATCCGGTGATTCCGTTGATCAGATAATGGGGCAGTCCGCTGCAAATAAAAAGGCGCTATTGGTTGCCGGCCGTGAACCCCAGGCATCCAACGGAAAAGCGTCCAGACAGGTTCCGGAGCCCCAGCCAGTTAAAAATCGGCCCCAGGCAAATCAAATGGCCGAGTTTTTGCTTGCCCGGGGCACGGTCTCAGAATACCAGCCCGGGGAACCAGCCGCTGCATCGGAAATCAGACCGCCTGAAGTTAATCAAGTGATATCTGAGTCAGAATTCATACCGTTGCTGGCAGACATTGAATCCGATTCCAGGGAAGAACAATCAGATACCGTATCCCTGCAGCGTATGCCTGATGAGCCGTTAAAACCAGGGGATCAAAAAACAGCTTCGATACCGGTCCGGGCTCAGCCGCAGGAAAAGGATACAGAAACGGGGGCCGACAGCCAGATACCTGGATTGTCGGGTGATCAGCAAGCTGCTGTAATCCTTCCGGAAAGCCAATCCCGGCCAATAAAGCAGATCGCCCAAGATCCGCTATTAAATCCGGAAATCATGCAGGGGCATTTTGCAGTGGAACGTGTATCGATGCAGCGCGGAAAATCCATCGGCTACATTCGAGTGGAGGCAGAAGAAACTCTGGGGCATTATGCCGAATGGCTGAATGTTTCGGCCAGCGAAATCAGGCGTTTGAACGGATATCGTTACGGTCGCCCGCTTCATCTAAGCCAGCAAATTAAAATTCCACTGGATCGGGTTGCCAAAGAAAATTTTGAAGTAAAACGCTTTGAATTTCATCAGGAGTTAGCCGAAGACTTCTTTGCTTCTTACCGTGTTGAAAAGGTACTCACCTATTCCATCAAAAGAGGCGACAACATCTGGACCCTTTCGCGCCAGGAGTTTGAAGTGCCGCTGTGGCTGATTAAACGTTACAACGGCGATGTCGACTTTGGCGCCTTGATTCCGTCCCAGAAGCTGTTGATCCCGATAATAGAAAAAAACGTCTAAACTTGCATTTAAACCATCATCTTTTGACCGTGTACTGCGTTGTGATTCGATTCCAAATTCTCACGTACTAACGTGTAAGCTCCGCTTTAGAATCGAATCACGCCCCGCTAGCGCGGGATGACACATCTAATCTTAATTAATTTAAGGTGTGCCTCTTGCCGCTGGAAAATGTCTGCTATCTTAAGCCTAACATTGCATAAATTCTTGTCATCAAGCCTGGCCGTTATGTCTGAGATCGTTGCTTTTTCCGGGCAGATGCTGGATGCTTGATACTTGATGCTGGA
>CACVKW010000221.1 GCA_902749685.1 Olavius sp. associated proteobacterium Delta 1
TAACGAATAAGGATAGATTGTGTGAGCGAAGCGAACCACAATCTTATCCTGTGGTTGGACAAGCCCGGCACGGGAAGCAAGGTTCTTATATAAAGGCAAGTATCTTTTTCGACAGTGAAGGGATTTAGATCAGAAATGGGTGAGTGTTTTTTTTAAGGCGAGCAAGATCACTTAGCTGCCAGAAGCTAAAAAGAAAATGAATCTATGTCATAAAGCGATCAATTCTCCTATGAAATAGTGAGTGATGGGTTATAGCCGAATGAATGTGTTATCCAGATGTCCAGGCAGGGCGGCTAAAAGCTAAGATTCTCATGGGAGCTTGACATTTGGGACACTTAAAGACCGGCCTGGTTCGTGGTGCACA
>CACVKW010000222.1 GCA_902749685.1 Olavius sp. associated proteobacterium Delta 1
GTATATTGAAAGCAAAACCGGTAATACACGATATCGCACGGTCAAAGGCGAAGACTTCTTATGGCTGGTTTTGCAGCATGTTTTGCCAAAAGGTTTTCGCCGCGTCAGAGATTATGGCTTTTTGCATGGCAATGCCAAAAAGATGTTGTCATTGGTCCAAATGGTATTGCATGTCTTGATTGAATCATGTGCACCACGAACCAGGCCGGTCTTTAAGTGTCCCAAATGTCAAGCTCCCATGAGAATCTTAGCTTTTAGCCGCCCTGCCTGGACATCTGGATAACAC
>CACVKW010000223.1 GCA_902749685.1 Olavius sp. associated proteobacterium Delta 1
CCCTCATTGCTGTCCAAAATAATTTGAAAATCAAATACTGCCTTTAATAAAAACAGGCAGTTATAAACGGGAAATTAGTGATTTAGAAATCAGGTTGTAC
>CACVKW010000224.1 GCA_902749685.1 Olavius sp. associated proteobacterium Delta 1
ACTTCAGTGGCCGTAATGACTTCACACTTTTGATCAACGCTGCGGTGTACTTGATACTTAAGCGTTGATTTACCTTTGCCGCGGCGCGTTACCGAAGCAGCCGGATCAGTGGTGGATATATACTTTTGATTCGCAGTTCCGGATTTTGATGCATCATCGTTGCTGCAAGATTGCTGTTCTATCTCTA
>CACVKW010000225.1 GCA_902749685.1 Olavius sp. associated proteobacterium Delta 1
AAGTATATAATCGACATCTTGAAAACCAGGCTCTGTTTTTCCCATCAGGGCGTAATGCCCGCAGTAAGGGTATTTATTTAACCCCTTTAAATCTTGAACGATTCCGGCTCGCAAGGGATTCAAGTGAAT
>CACVKW010000226.1 GCA_902749685.1 Olavius sp. associated proteobacterium Delta 1
CATCAAGTATCAAGCATCCAGCATCTGCCCGGAAAAAGCAACGATCTCAGACATAACGGCCAGGCTAGATGACAAGAATTTATGCAATGTTAGGGTATAG
>CACVKW010000227.1 GCA_902749685.1 Olavius sp. associated proteobacterium Delta 1
AATTAACAACCACCCTACATATAAGGAGGATTTTTTTCAATGACTCGTATTATTACTCACTTTATGACTCATTCTAAACCCGTTTTTGGACAAGAGTGAA